>CALDHV010000083.1 GCA_937902305.1 uncultured Clostridia bacterium | reverse complement strand
TGGGGCTTTTAGGCGCGCGGATGAGAAGAATCTCGAACACTCCGTCGCTCATGTCGACGAGCTTCGGGTCGAGGGTTATCACGCCGCCGATGGAGGTGGAGTTGCAGAAGCCTCCGAAAATATAGTAGTCGTCGAACACGCTTCCGTCGTCAAGGACGATGCGCACGTGCTCGGACTTGAGGCTCGACAGCTCGCGGATGCCCTCGAGGATATACGCGACGTGGCCGAGGCTGTTTTTGAGGTTCTGCGGCGCGGTGTAGGACGCGCGGGTGAACGCGCCGAAGGACGCAACATAGGAAAAATGCCGCTCTCCGAACAGACCAATATCAAAGGTCTGCGGGGTGCCGCCCAGAATATCCTCGGCGGCGCGGACAAGGTTTTTATTCAGCTTAATGCTGTTGGCGAAATCGTTGGTACTGCCGCAGGGAATATAGCCGATCGGGATCTCCGCACCGGACAACAGCAGTCCCGACACCACCTCATTGAAGGTGCCGTCCCCGCCGAGACAGACGATCAGATCGTGGTCGGCGGCATAGGTCTGCGCCAGCTCCCGTCCGTTGCCCGGGCCGGTGGTCAAAAACACCGTCGGCTGATAATCTGCCTTGCAGAAACGCTCCAGAATATCCGCCAAATATCGCTTGCCGATCTTCAGCCCGGAATACGGATTCATAATCAACAATAACCGCTTTTTCATGGATAACGCCCTCCTCGCTTTCCATTATAACGCACCCGCGCCGGAAATCACGAACAGACTGTGAACATTTTGCAAAAATCAGTCCTCCAGGATCGCCAACAGCTCGTCGGCGGACATCGTGGTGATGTCCTCGCCGGTCGGCGCGATGACCTGCCGCGCCAGCTCCCACTTGCTGTCCTGCAGGCGCAGGATCTTTTCCTCCACCGTGTCCCGCGCCACCAGTCGGATGACCTGCACCGGGTTTTTCTGCCCGATGCGGTGGGCGCGGTCGGTCGCCTGGTTTTGCACCGACAGATTCCACCACGGGTCGTAGTGGATCACCACATCCGCGCCGGTCAGATTGAGCCCCGTGCCGCCCGCCTTGAGCGAGATGAGGAACACATCGGTGGCGTCGGCGTTGAACGCGTCCACCAGCGCGGCGCGCTCCTCCTTCGGGGTCGAGCCCTGCAGGACGTAGTAGCGCAAGCCCTCCTCGTCCAGCCGCTCCCGGATGAGCGCCAGCATCGAGGTGAACTGCGAGAAAAGCAACACTTTATGTCCGCCCGCCGATGCCTGCCGCAGAAGCTCGATACACGCCTCCAGCTTGCCGCTCCCGCCGGTGTAGCCCTCACAGCACAGCCGCGGGTCACAGCATATCTGCCGCAGGCGGGTCAGCATCGCCAGCACCTCCACCCGCTTTTTGCCGCCGAGCTGTCCGGCGCGCAGTTGTTGCTGCAGGTCATACAGCGCCGCGCGGTAGACCGTTTCCTGCGCGTCGTCCATCGTCGCGGGGAGCACCCGCTCGGTCTTGGGTGGCAGTTCGGTCAGCACATCCTGCTTGAGCCGCCGCAGAATGAATGGCGACACCATCCGATTGAGCCGCTCCAGCGCCCGCTCGTCCTCTAAACGCACGATGGGATATTCAAACCGGGCGCGGAACCTCGCGTAGCTGAACAGGATGCCCGGCATCAGAAAATCGAAGATGCTCCACAGCTCGGACAGCCGGTTTTCGACCGGCGTGCCGGTCAGCGCAAACCGCTGACGCGAATGTATTGCCTTGACCGCCTTGGCATTTTGCGTATGGCTGTTTTTGATATACTGCGCCTCGTCGAGAATGTGATAATGAAATCGGAGCGGGGCGTATTCCTCCAGATCGCGCTTGAGCATATCGTAGGAGGTGATGATCAGGTCGTAATCCCCGACGGCGGAAAGCAACTGCCGGCGGGTCGGCGCATCGCCGATGACGCACAGCACCCGCAGATCGGGGGTGAACCGCGCCGCCTCCCGCTCCCAACCCAGCACCAGCGAGGTCGGGCAGACGACCAGCGACGGCTCCGTCGCGCCGCGTTCCTTAGCGGCAAGCAGCAGGGCAAGCACCTGCACGGTTTTGCCCAGCCCCATATCGTCGGCGAGGATGCCGCCGAAGCCAAGCTCCTCCATCGTGCACAGCCAGCGAAAGCCACCGTGCTGATATTGCCGCAGGATGGGAGCGAGGCTTGCCGGGACGGAAAAATCGTTCTCCGCCGCCGTACGGCACCGCTCGGTCAGCGTGCGGAATTGCTCATCCCGCCGCACGTACAGCCCGTCCCGCTCCCGCAGGACCTTTTCAAGATACAGCGCCCGGTATTTCGGTAGGGCGATATGCCCGGTGCGCAATTCCTGTTCGGTCAGCGCCAGCCCGTCCGCCATTTCCGCCAGCCCCGCCAGCACCCCGTCATCCAGCGTGACGAAGCGCCCGCCGGCAAGCCGGTGGAACGGCTTGTGCTCCCGATAGCCGGTGAGGATGCCGGCAAGCTCCTGCGCCGTGATGGCGGGGATGTCCATATCCAGCTCCAGCAGGTCGCCGTTGAGCGATACGCCGACCGCCATCTGCGGCGGCGCCGCCGGCATCAGCCGGTCAAAGGTGTCCGACGCGTAGACTGCTCCGACCCGGCGCAATGCCTCCACCCCGCGGGTGATGAAATCGTACACTTCGTCGTCCGTGCCGCGCAGTACCAGCAGACCGCTGTCCGGGCGCAGGGCGGTGAAATGCCGCACGATGCTTTGCCGCGCCCGCTTTTCCGCCAGCGGGTCGCGCCACGGCTCCTCTGCCCCGCCGCTTTCGAGGAAAGGCTGTATCGTGTCCTGCCCGTAGACATACAGCACCCGCGCGGTGATGACATCCGGCTCGGGTGCGTCGAGATATAGCTGTACTTCCAGCCGACGCGGGCGAAATTGCTCCAGTAGATCGGTATCGCCGGTCAGCCGGATATACGGCTCGACCGTATTCAGTACACTGCTGCAAAAGGACGGCAATTCCTTTTCTGCGATGAAAAACCCGCCCGGACAGCGGCCGCATACGGTGAGAAACTCGCTCATCCGGCGGCTGAAGGCCGCATCGGTACGCAACAGCCTGCCGTCCTGCACGAAATACAGCGTCCGCACCCCCGCCGTGAACGGCGTAAGCTCCGCGCAGATGCGCACGCCGCCCGCCGCCTTGCGGATCTCGACAGGCAGGTCGGGGGCGCCGTCGGTCAGCATCAGCGGCAATTCCTCGCCGCCGAGCCGCACCCGGACGCTTTGCCCGCGCATCAGCGCGAAAAAGCGGTCAAAGCCCGCCACAGTCAGCATCAGCTCACTGGCGTTTGCCCCGGCGACCGGCGCGTAAGGGTGCTCCCCCGCCTCCGCCAGCACAAAATCGAGCAAGGCGCGGCTTTGCGGCGCAAAGCAGTCGGGGCAGTGGGTCAGCGTCAGCTGCTTGCCGTAGGTCAGCGTTTCCTCCTGCCGCACCGCCTGGACAAACCGTCCGATGTCCCGCACGACGTAGGGGCGCCCCGCTCCGACCGTAAAGGTCAGCACCGGGACGCGGCGGTGCAGAGACAGCGTCGGGATCAGCAATGCCTGCTCCTGCGCCGGGTCGTCTGTCTCCGCCGGGCGGGAAAGGTAGTAGTCGATCAGCTCCATCGCGCTCGGCTCGGTCAGGGTGCGTGCGTGGCTTTTCATCAACGATGCGGCGGTGGGCAGGCTGTTCACCATATCGTGGTAGTATTTGTATACCAGCACCGCGACCGCGTGCTTGCATACTCCGGCATCGGAGCGCGCGGCGGCGCAGGTGCAGGCGATGTGGGTCGGCTCCTCGCTCTCAAAGCCGATCTCGACGGTGCACACACGCTCCTCTTTTTCGGCGACCTGCGCGGTGATGTATTCGCTGTAAAAGGCGTTGGACGCGGTTTCGTATTGCCGCACCCAGCCGGCGTTATAGCCGCCGACACCGCGCAGATAGACCTGCTGTGACCGCGCCAGCGCGCCGATTTTCTTCAGCGGATAAAACGGCATCCCGCATCCCTCCTTTTTCGTTGGTATCCTGTTATTATACACCCGATCCCGTTTCGGCGCAAGCGTTTTTTGACAGGTGGACGAAAAAGCAAAACCTTAGGCGATTTTTCTTGCGTTTTTTGCCGATTTACGCTATACTGTGTAAGGAAATGGTTTCAAGGAGGCGCTTGATGATGAAAAGTGAAACGAAAACGCGCGGCATCATCCCGACCAAAGAGGCGGACGCAACGCTCTGCCGTCGGGTGTGTATTTTGCTGATATGTCTGCAAGCGGCGACAAGCATTGTGCTGTCGCTGGGATTTCTTAACCCGTATGCTTGGATAGGGCTGGGGGTCATCGGTATTGCGGCGGCGATCACGGCGCTCGTCGGCAAAAACAGCCGCCCGGCGCGTATCGTCAGCCGGGTGCTGACGGGACTACTTCCGGTATTTATCGTCTTGATGGGCTTTTTTGCGATCTTATCGGCGGGAACACGCTGGACGGTAGTCAACGCGGACACCCTCTTTTTTGATCTCTGCGTGCTGGGGGTGCCGGTGTGCGGATGCTTGCTCCCGGCGGCGGCTTTGCTGTCGATACGGCAGGGGATTTATGACCGCGTTGTCGCGTTTGTCGGGCAGGGGACGCTTTCGCTGATCGCGGTGCTGGCAAATATCACCTCGGCGCGACAGAATGTCGGCTGGCTGATAGACAATAACCCGGTGATGATCGGTTGGGCGGTGCTGGTCGGATTGACGACACTGATGGTGATTTTCTGCGGTCTGATGCGGGTGGTCGAAACGCCCGTCGTATATCAGGAGGGCAGTAGCCTCGGTCTGGATGCGGAGGACATTCCGTAAAAAGCGGAAACGGGTGCAAACCGTCGCGGTTCCTGCGCGTCGAAGATGATCGCACAAACAAGTCATCTCTGCCGCTGGATTGCCACACCGGTGTGCGCACCGGTTCGCAATGACAGCGCGGGGAGATAGTGCGTAAAACAAGCTTTTTCCCCGCGCAAACAGATTTCGGATCATTGCGAGGAGCGAAGCGACGCGGCAATCCAGTGGCAGGTTCTAACGGTTTGTAGAGTTGTTTTCGATGCGTAGGAATTGACGGCTTGTACCGTAGAAGCGCGCGTCCTCCCGAGCCGTCCCCGGCTACGCGCGAGCTATGTGACCCCGTCGCACCGGGACAAACAAAAAACCACCCGCCAATGCGGGTGGTCGGTTTATTTGCAGTTATTATCCATTCAGCGATTTTTCCGCCGCGTTGAGCAGATTGAGCAACGATGTGGCGAACATCGGATATTGCGTTGCCAGCGCATCCGGCAGGATGGCGGGCAGGCTTTGCGGGTCTACACCGGCGGCACCGTCAACGACCATACCGCGCGCGAGCTGTCCCGCCTTGGCGGCAGAATGGGCGACCGACGACAATGCGGCGGTCGGATACAAATACTCATCCACCGAGAACATCGCCTTGGGGTTGTGCGGGTTGGCGGCGTATATCTGCCGGAATACGAGATAGGTCGTCTGTACGAGACAGTTGGAGACCTCGGTGGACAACGCCCGGTTATTGCATCTCTGCAACAAGTCGAACAACACCTGCAACGAGTTGATGACCAGCTTTTTATTGAGGGTCGGCAATGTGCCGCCGGACACCGTCTGCTGATCGCGGATGGCGGGGTCATCCTCGGGAATATCGTCCACCGCGATCATCGTGCCGCTCTTGTCCGCTGTGCGTCCGAGCAGATAGTCGCAGGAAACGGAGTAGTATTCCGCGACCCGCACGACAAAATCCAAACCGCATTCGCGGATGCCTTTTTCATAATGCGACAGGAGCGCCTGCGAAATGTGCAGGTCAGATGCCGCCTGCTTTTGGCTGATGCCCCGCTCTTTGCGTAGCAGGGTCAGAATACGCGGAAAGGGATTGTCCACAGCGGAGCACCTCCTTTTTTAGAGTGAAAAAGTCATCGCCCGGCGGAGCCGTACGGGCGACAAGCCACATTCTACCCTTTTTCGCGGTTATTGTCAAGGAAAAAATTACAGAAAGTTGATTTTTGTCATTTTATCACAATTTTCGCCTGATTTTTCGTCAAAATAATAAAAAGGGAGTCGAACGGTCGATGAAAACTTATAAAATCCATTTACTGCGGCACGGAATGACCGATGGAAACCTTGACGGGCGGTATATCGGACGCACCGACCTGCCGCTTGCGCCGGAGGGGCTGGCGGCATTGCTGGAGCTGAAAAAGAAATACGATTATCCCGGGGCGACGCGGTTTTTCACCAGCCCGCTGACCCGATGCCGGCAGACGCTCGAGGTGCTGTACCCCGGCTGTCAGCCGACCCCGGTCGAGGGACTGGCGGAATGTGATTTCGGCGACTGGGAGGGACGCTCCCTGCGGGAATTGAAGGCGGACGAGCGTTTCTTGCAATGGATGGAGGGCAGAAGCACCGCTATCCCCGGCGGGGAAAGCACCGAGGATTTTCGGCAACGGGTGTGTGCGGCATTTGAGGAGATCGTCAACGGGCTGATCCACGACGGTGATACGGAGGCGGTCATTTGCACCCACGGCGGGGTCATCACCCTGCTGATGCAGTTATACTCTCTGCCGCGGCTGGAGCCAAAGGAGTGTCTGGCAAGCGCCGGGCAAGGCTTTACCCTGCGGGTCACACCGTCGGTGTGGATGAATGAGCCGCTGGCGGAGGCGCTGTGCATCATCCCGTGGGAAAAGGAAAATTAGGCGTTTTGCACAATATTTTTCCTTGATGACGGTCGATAATTTTTATCATACCCCCTTTTCATTTGTATAAAAAGGGAGTATAATGGCTATGATAGAGAAATAACATTCAGGAGGTTTTCGTTATGCCACTCGTTAATACCAAAGAAATGTTCCGAAAAGCCTATGAGGGCGGCTATGCCATCGGCGCCTTCAACGTCAACAACATGGAGATCGTGCAGGGCATCGTCGATGCGTGCAAGGAGCTTAATTCTCCCGTCATTTTGCAGGTGTCCGGCAGTGCCCGCAAATATGCGCACCACGCCTATCTGTATAAGATGGTCGAGGCGGCGGTCGAGGAGACCGGTCTGCCGATCGCGCTCCACCTCGATCACGGTGCCAGCTTTGAGCTGTGTAAGGATTGCATCGACGGCGGTTTCACCTCCGTGATGATCGACGGCTCGCATCTTTCCTATGAGGAAAATGTCGCCGTGACCAAAAAGGTGGTCGAGTACGCGCACGCGCACCAGCCGTATGTCACCGTCGAGGGCGAGCTGGGTCAGCTTGCCGGTATCGAGGATGAGGTCAGTGTCGAAAGCGACAAGGCGAACTATACCGATCCCGACCAGGTGCAGGATTTCGTCACCCGCACCGGCGTGGACAGCCTGGCGATCGCCATCGGCACCAGCCACGGCGCGTTCAAGTTCAAGCCCGGTCAGAAGCCCCAGCTCCGCTTTGATATTTTGCAGGAGGTTATGGACCGTCTGCCCGGCTTCCCGATCGTTCTGCATGGCGCTTCCTCGGTGATGCCGGATTATGTCGCTACCGTCAACCGGTTTGGCGGCAAGATGGCGGATGCCATCGGTATCCCGGAGGATATGCTCCGCCAGGCGGCTTCGATGGCGGTGTGCAAGATTAACGTTGACTCCGACCTGCGTCTGGCGCTGACTGCCGGTATCCGCAAGCATTTGGCGGAGAAGCCGGAGGATTTCGACCCGCGCAAGTATCTCGGTGACGGCCGCGACAATATCACCGCGGTGGTCAAGCATAAGATCGAGAGCGTGCTGGGTAGCGCGAACAAGGCGTGATCCGCCGATAAACAAACAGAGGCAGGCGGAGCCATCCGTCTGCCTTTCTGATTATTCCCGCTTGGCTATAATGAGGTGATGCGAATGCTGTTGGTAGTGGATATGGGCAATACCAATATCACGCTGGGCGTGTTTGAGGACAAGGACTTGCTGTTTCAGTCGCGGGTGGCGACCGACCGCACCAAGCTACGCGATCAGTACGCCGTGGAGCTGATGAATATTCTCGCGCTCCATCATACCGACCCGCAGACGATCGACGGGGCGATCATTTCCTCGGTGGTGCCGCATCTCAATCATACGATGAGCAGTGCGATCGAGCAGGTCATCGGCGTAACGCCGCTGACCGTCGGCCCCGGGATCAAAACCGGAATAAACATCCGCATTGACGACCCATCCACCCTCGGTGCCGATCTGCTGGTCGGCGCGGTGGCGGCGGTGGCGGAGGTCGGTGCACCGTGCATTATTTGGGATCTCGGCACCGCGACCACCGTTTCGTATGTGGATAAAGAGGGGGCGTTCCGCGGCGTTTCCATTATGCCGGGGGTCATCACCGGGCTTGCCTCGCTGACCCAGCGCGCCTCCTTGCTCCCGAGCATCAGCGTCGATGCGCCGAAAAAGGTGATCGGCACCAATACCGTCCATTCGTTGCAGTCCGGCGCGGTCTATGGCACGGCGGCAATGATCGACGGGATGAATGCCCGCATCATTGAGGAGATCGGCTGTGATGCGCCGGTAGTGCTGACCGGCGGACTGGGGCGGCATATCATCGGCGAATGTCGCCACAACATCCGCTATGTGGACGAATTGCTGCTGATCGGCTTGCGCCTTATTTACGAGAAAAACAAAAAATAAAATAGTACATTTTGCCGACAGACGGCTTGGCGGTGGGACAGCCGAGAGCGTGCCAACTGTATAAGAGCCGTTTTGAGGATATTATCCGACACGTTGTATTCCTCCCCGCGGGGGAAACGGCAGTAAAGGAGTGGTCAAAATGAGTAAAAAAGGTTCGTCGGTGTTCCGCCTGACCCAGTATGCGTTGCTGATCGCATTACTGATCTTGGCGGCGTATTTCCCGGTCAAGATTTTCGTTGAGGTGACGCTGTGCTTTTTGCCGGTGCTTTTCGGCGCGGTGTTGCTTGGCCCCGGCGCGGGCGCGTTTCTCGGGCTGATCTGGGGGCTGTTCAGTTATGCACAATGCTTCGGCTGGTTTGTCCCCAGCCCCTTTGGCGCGGCGATGGTCGCCATCGACCCGGTGCTGTGGGGCGTGGTATGCCTTGTGCCTCGCGTGCTGACCGGCTTTTTGGTCGGCTGGCTGTATCGGGGACTGAAAAAGCTCGGTGCCAAGGAATGGATTGCCTGTGGCCTGGCGGGCTTGACGGCGGCGTTGCTCAATACGGTGTTGTTCCTTGGCGGGATGATGCTGCTGTTCGGGCGATCGGACTATATTCTGCAATGGCGCGGTGTGCAGACGGTGTGGGCATTTTTGGTGACGGTATTCGGCATCAACTGTCTGACCGAGTCGTCCATCGGGCTGGTCGTCGGGATGGCATTTGCCAATATCGTGCCGGCGTTGCGCCGCCGCGCATGAGAGGAAACGGATATGCGGATACTGGTCGTTTCGGATATTCACGAGAGCGAAACGGCACTGTGGGCGGCGCTGGATGAACAGCCGACCGCCCGCACGGTGCTGTTTTTGGGGGACGGTCTGCGCCGGGTCGAGCAAACGGCGGAGCGGTTTACCGAGCATACGTTTTATACCGTGCCGGGGAACTGTGATTTCGCCGCGATGCAACCGAAGGCACGGCTGGAGATCATCGGCGGCAAGCGGATCTTTTTCACCCACGGGCATCTCTATGGGGTCAAAAGCGACCCGGAGCCGCTGTGGACGGCGGCACGGGAGCGGGGTGCAGACATCGTGCTGTTCGGGCATACGCACCAACCGATGCAGGAATACCGGGACGGGCTGTATATCCTCAATCCCGGCAGTCTGGGCTACGGCGGGACGTACGGCTATATTGACCTGACCCCCTCCGGCGGCATTGTGACCAACGTGGTGTCCTTAAGAAGATGAAATGACCCGCCTCTCTTGCGTAAAGAGAGGCGGGCTTTATATTGTAAAAATCAGGAAAAGCTTGCTTGCCTATCGGGGCAAAATGTAGTATACTGTTTGCGGGGAGGCGATCGAATGAAAAACACGACCCTGTGCTATATCCATCGCCCCGGCGAAACGCTGTTGCTTCACCGGGTCAAGAAGGAAAACGACCTCAACCGGGACAAATGGATCGGCGTCGGCGGCAAAGTCGAGGATAAGGAAAGCCCCGATGACTGCCTCCTACGCGAGGTGCGGGAGGAAACCGGGCTGACGCTGACGAGCTATCAATACCGCGGACTTGTCACATTCGTATCCGAAACGTGGGAAACGGAATATATGCATCTTTTCACCGCCGACGGCTTTGTCGGCACGCTGACCGACTGCGATGAAGGAGAGCTTTTGTGGGTGCCGGATGAGCGGGTGCCGTCCCTACCGACCTGGGTGGGGGATCGCATCTTTCTGCGACTGTTGGCTCAGCAACGCCCCTTTTTCTCGCTCAAGCTTTGCTATGACGCGGACGAACGGCTCACACAGGCGGTTTTGGACGGGAAACGGCTGGAGATCGAATGAAAAACCGCATTTCCCGTGAAAAAAGTGTGTTTTAGTGTTGAAAAAATAAAATTAGTATGTATAATGGTACTAACTGATACATTATTAACAAAGGAGTGCGTTCGTATGAAATTGAGCGTTTTGACTGTTCCGTTGCAGGCCGCTTCCGCCGCAGAGGCGTTTGCCTATCTCCATTCGCTGGGTGTCCAGCAGGTGGAGCTTGGTACCGGTGGCTATACCAATCAAAACCATTGCGACCCGGATGTCCTGCTGGCGGACGAAGGCAAGATCGCAGAGCTGAAAGACACGCTCGCCAAAAACGAGCTGACCATCAGCGCCCTGTCCTGTCACGGCAACCCCGTGCATCCCGACAAGGCGATCGCCGCGGAATATCACCGCGTTTTCGTCAATACCTGCAAGCTGGCACAGAAGCTCGGCGTGGAGACGGTCGTCACCTTCTCCGGTTGCCCGGGAGACAGCGCCGACTCGCATTATCCGAACTGGGTCACCTGCGCCTGGCCGGATGATTACGGCAAGATCCTCGACTATCAGTGGAATGAGGTGCTGATCCCGTATTGGAAAGAGGCGGCGAAGATTGCCGAGAGCTATGGAATCAAGAAGATCGCGTTTGAGATGCACCCAGGCTTCTGTGTGTATAATCCGATGACCGCTCTGCGTCTGCGCGAGGCGGTCGGCCCGATCCTCGGCGTCAACTTTGACCCGAGTCATCTCATTTGGCAGGGTATGGACCCGTGCGAGGCGCTCAAGGAGCTTAAGGGCGCGGTGTACCATTTCCACGCAAAGGATACCCGCATCGACCCGCGTAACCGCGCGGTCAACGGTGTGTTGGATACCCGTAATTTCGGTATGGTTGCCGAGCGGAGCTGGATCTTCCGCACCGTCGGCTATGGCTCGGATACCAAGCTGTGGAAGGATATGATGTCCACGTTGCAGTTGATCGGCTATGACGGCGCGGTCAGCATCGAGCACGAGGACGGTCTGATGAGCGTCAAGCAGGGATTGGAAAAGGCGGTCGCCTTTATGCAGGATGTGATGATCACCGATAAGCCTGCCGAGATGTGGTGGGCATAACACGCGAGGAGCTTGCGCAAGGGGAAAGACTATGGATAAATTGAACTTGGTCGTTATTGGCTACGGCGGTATGGGCGAATGGCACGTCGAGCGTGCCTTGACAAGCGATGTCGTGACGTTGCGCGGCGTGTATGACATCAAGGCGGAGCGCAATGAGCTTGCCGAGAGCCGCGGCATCCACGCCTATCCGTCCTTTGAGGCGGTGCTGGAGGATCCGACGGTGGATATTGTCACCGTGGCGATCCCGAATGATGAGCATGAAAGCGTGTGCATCCGCGCGATGAAGGCGGGTAAAAACGTCATCTGCGAAAAGCCGGTGGCGCTTGACTGCGACAGCCTGCAACGGATGATGGATGTTGCCGACAAGACCGGCAAGGTATTCTCGGTGCACCAGAACCGCCGCTGGGATGTGGATTTCCTGGCGATGAAGCAGGTAGCACACAGCGGTGAGATCGGCAATCTTATCCGCATCGAGTCCCGCATACAGGGCTCTCGCGGTATCCCGAGCGACTGGCGTGGCAAAAAGGAATACGGCGGCGGGATGCTGTATGACTGGGGGGTGCATCTGATCGACCAGGTGTTGCAGATCATCCCCGATCCGATCACGGCGGTGGATTGCCGCTTTGACCATATCACCAATGATGAGGTGGACGACGGCTTCCGGCTGGATGTCACCTTTGCGGGCGGCAAAAGCGCGTATGTCGAGGTCGGCACCTACAATTTTCTCAAAATGCCCCGCTTTTATATGCGGGCGCAAAAGGGAAGCGCCAAGATCGACAACTGGCGTGAGGAATGTCAGGTCGTTAAATGCACCCACTGGCACGAAAACGAAGTGCTTCCGGTGCCGCTTGCCGCGGGCTTGACCAAGACGATGGCGCCGCGGGACGAATTGACCACCGAAACATACTCGATCCCGCGTCCGGAGCCGGATGTGCACGACTATTATCGCAATTTCTGCCGTGCCGTGCGCGGTGAGGAACCGCAGACCGTGACCCATCCGCAGATGATGCGGGTACTGCGGGTCATCGAGGCTGGTTTCGTTTCCGCTGAGCAAAACCAGGTTATCCAAGTCAATATTTGATCCTTTGCCCTCTCCCGTCAGCACGATTTTTTTATGCCCGTGCAAACGGCGCTTATTACAACGAAAAAACCGCTGTATTTTGTTCACTTTATCTAAAAATCGAAATATATTACGATAAAAACAGGATTTTTTTGGTCAATTTATAAAAAGTATTGCATTATTTTTCACAGTAGTATATAATGGGAGTGAAGCTGGCGGCTACGCGATGTTTTTGCCACAGATTTGGAGATTATTGTGTATCAGGAGGAGTTACGATATGAAATCCGAAGCGACCGCACCGAAAAAGAAGACCGCTTCCAAGCGGACGGCATCTTCCCGTCCGTCTCTCAAGCGGGAGCTGGAAAAGAAATTGCTCCACAGCTATTCAGTACAGCCGGAGGAAGCGACCCGCGAGCAGTTGTATAACGCACTGGCACTGGTATTGCGCGACCGGATGCGCGCCTGCCGGATCGATTATATCCGCCGCGCTCATCAGCAGGACACCAAGCAGGTGTATTATATGAGTATGGAGTTTTTGGTCGGTCGGTCGCTGAAAAATACGCTTTATAACCTCAATCTGACCGACGAGGCGGAGAAGGTGATGCGGGAGTTCGGCGTTCCGCTGGATTCGCTGTATGAGCTGGAGCCGGATGCCGGTCTCGGCAACGGCGGCTTGGGGCGGCTGGCGGCGTGTTTCCTCGACGGTATGGCGACCGCCTCTATCCCCGCGATCGGCTATTCGCTGCTGTATGAATACGGCATTTTCCGCCAGAAGCTGGTGGATGGCTGGCAGACCGAGCTGCCGGATTTTTGGCTCCCCGGTGGGGAAAGCTGGTTGCTTCCGCGCCCGGAGCGGGCACAGCAGGTGGCGTTCGACGGACATATCAATGAGTGGTGGGACGGCAACGGCTTCCATCACATCGAGCACGCCGACCCGAATATTGTCATTGCCCAGCCGTATGACCTGATGATCGCCGGCAAGGACGGCAAGGGCGTTTCCACCCTGCGGCTGTGGCGCGCCACCGCGCCGGGTATGGATATGTCGCTGTTCAATCAGGGCGAATATCTGCGCGCGATGGAGCAAAAAGCGATGGCGGAGGTCATCACGCAGGTGCTGTACCCGGCGGACAATCACCGCGAGGGTAAATCCTTGCGGCTGTCTCAGCAATATTTTCTCGTCTCCGCGTCGATGCAGGATCTGGTCAAGCGCCATCTCGAAAAATACGGCACGATGGATAATCTGCCGGATTTCGCCGCCGTGCATATCAACGATACCCACCCGACGCTTGCCATTCCGGAGCTGATGCGTATTCTGCTGGATGAGTGCGGCTACGGATGGGAGGCGGCTTGGGATATTGTGCATCGCACCTTTGCGTATACCAATCATACCGTGATGGCGGAGGCGCTGGAGTGCTGGCCGGAGGACTTGTTCCGTCAGCGTTTGCCGCGCATTTATCAGATCGTGCAGGAGATCAACCGTCGCTACAGCGAGGAGATGATGGAGGCGACCGGCGGCGATACCGCCCGTGTCAGCAATATGGCGATCATCAGCTACGGCATCATTAAGATGGCAAATCTTTGCGTGGCGGCGTGCCATTCGGTCAACGGCGTGTCCTCTCTGCACAGCGAGATCGTCAAGCACACGGTTTTCCCCGAGGCGTATGCGGTCGCACCGGAGAAGTTCACCAACGTCACCAACGGCATTGCGCACCGCCGCTGGCTGTGCCAGGCAAACCCGGAGCTGTCCGCGTGGATCACCGATAAGATCGGGGACGGCTTTGTGCTGGATGCCGCCCAACTGGAAAAGCTTCGTCCGCTGGCGGACGATGCCGCCGCGCGGGAGGAGTTTGCCGCTATCAAGCGGCATAATAAGGAACGGCTGGCAGCGTTTTTGCGCCGGCAGACCGGCGAAACGCTGAATGTGGACTCGCTCTTTGATGTGCAGGTCAAGCGTCTGCACGAGTATAAGCGTCAGCATCTCAACGCGTTGCATATACTGGCGACCTATCAGATGCTCAAGGATAATCCGAATATGGAGTTCACCCCCCGCACCTATATTTTCGGGGCGAAATCCGCGCCGGGGTACTTTTTGGCGAAAGAGATCATCCGCTTTATTTGCAAGCTCGGCAAGATGATCGACGCCGACCCCGCGGTGCGGGATAAGCTGAAGATCGTGTATGTCGAGGATTATCGGGTCACGCTGGCGGAGCTGTTGATGCCGGCGGCGGACATCAGCGAGCAGATCTCGCTGGCGGGCACCGAAGCGAGCGGCACCGGCAATATGAAGCTGATGATGAACGGCGCACTGACGCTCGGCACGCTGGATGGTGCGAATGTCGAGATTTGCCACGCGGTCGGTGAGGAGAATATGTTCCTGTTCGGTATGCGTACCGAGGAGGTCGAGGCACGCAAGCGCGCCGGCTATGATCCGCGCCGGTATTATCACGAAAACGCGGTTATCCGCCGGGCGATCGATCAGATGACGGCAGGCTTTGAGGGCAACAGCTACGGTGAGATCGCCGCATCGCTGACCGGTAAAGACCCGTATATGGTGCTGGCGGACTTCGACGATTATGCCCGGGCACAGCGGGAGTCGGGCGCGTTGTATCGCGATGCCGACGAGTGGGCGCGCCGCGCGCTGATCAATACGGCGATGAGCGGGGTGTTTGCATCCGACCGCTCGATCGCGGATTATAACGAGCGGATATGGCACGTCAAGCCCGTCAAGGGCGAGGCAAGATAGGGATCTTGTAGGTTTTGCAACATCCTTTTCCGTTTATACGGCATTAAAACAGGCGGTAATGACGTATGCCTGCGGCTTTTAACAAAGTTTCGCACGAAAAGATTGTCTTTCAGCTGCAATATCCCTGTCTTGCCTCGCCCGATGGCAGACATTTTTATAGCTTGTCATATGTCGGTTGCGTCGCCACGCTTTATTATTGCAGATATGCAACCTGCGGTTGCCAAAAAAACGCACCGTTTACTTGCTTGACAATATTGCTATTTTGGGCATACAATAGGAAAAGAGGTGAGGAAGATGACACTCGGCACAAAAATTGCAACCCTGCGTTGTGCGGCACACATTTCGCAAGAGCAATTAGCCGCCCGACTGGAGGTGTCCCGCCAATCGGTCTCCAAGTGGGAATCGGATCATACCCAACCGGAAATATCCAAGGTCGTGCAAATTGCTGCAATGTTCAATGTGACGACCGATGAGCTATTGCGCGAGGATCTGCCGCTGACGCCCGCCTATGTCGAAACGATGTTCCGACTGGAGGAGCCGGAGCCGTACGACCGCAAATATTTCGGCACAGACGGCTTCCGCGGCGAAGCCAATGTCGTGCTGACAGCGGAGCACGCCTTTCGCATCGGGCGCTTTCTCGGCTGGTACTATTCCGATCCGCTGTCCGGCGTCCACGAGCCGGGGCACCGCACCCGCGTTGTCGTCGGCAAGGACACCCGCCGCTCCAGCTATATGCTGGAGTACGCGCTGGTCGCCGGTCTGACCGCGTCGGGCGCCGATCCGTATATGCTGCACGTCACGACCACCCCCAGCGTTGCCTATGTCGTGCGGCAGGATCAGTTCGACTGCGGCGTGATGATCTCGGCATCTCACAATCCATACTATGACAACGGCATCAAGCTGGTCAACCGCAACGGCGAAAAAATGGACGACCACACGCTGTATCTCATCGAGCAATACCTCGACGGCAATATGGAGCCGCTCGGTGGGATGGCGGAATTGCCCAAGGCAAGCCGGGAGCAGATCGGCTGTATCACCGACTATGTTGCCGGGCGCAACCGGTATCTCAGCTTCCTCATCGGTATCGCCGCCAACTCTTACCGCGGTCTGCGCATCGCGCTGGACTGCGCCAACGGCTCCGCGTGGATGATCGCCAAGGGCGTTTTTGATGCGCTGGGCGCCACCACCGAGGTCATCAACGCCAAGCCCGACGGTCTCAACATCAACGACCACGCCGGCTCGACCAACGTGACCGGACTGCGACAATTCGTACGGGAAAAGCACTGCCACGTCGGCTTTGCCTTTGACGGCGATGCCGATCGGTGTATCGCGGTAGATGAAAACGGCAATACCGTCAACGGCGATCACGTGCTGTACATCCTCGCCAACCGCCTCAAGGAAAAAGGCTTGCTTAAAAACAACACCGTCGTTGCTACCGTGATGTCCAATATGGGGCTGGTGCGGGCGCTGAAAAAGGACGGCATTGACACCCTGCTGACGACGGTCGGCGACCGTTATGTGCTGGATGCGATGGTGAAAAACGGGTGCAGTCTCGGCGGTGAGCCGACCGGGCATACCATCATCCGCAAGTACGCCTCCACCGGTGACGGCATACTCACCGCCATTATGCTGACCGAAGCGCTGGTCGAGACCGAAAAGCCGTTAAGTCAGTTGGCGGCGCCGGTAAAGATGTTCCCGCAGACCTTCCGCAGTATCCCGGTGGCGAACAAAGCCGCCGCCATTCAGAATGCGGAGGTACAAAAGACTTATGAGCGAATCCGTCTCGCACTCGGAGAAAACGGGCGCATCCTCCTGCGGGAAAGCGGGACAGAGCAAACCATCCGCGTAATGGTCGAATGTGACCAGGCGAAGCAGTGTGAGATCTACGCCGTGGAAATGGCAGACGTTTTGGCAAGCATCGGCAGAAATACAATATGAAATAAGGAGAAAAGAATATGTGTGGTATAGTCGGATATATCGGGTTGAAGCCGGCGGCTCCCCTGCTGCTGGAGGGATTGCAAAAGCTGGAATATCGCGGGTATGACTCCGCCGGGCTGGCACTGGCGGACGAAACCGGACTGACGGTAAAAAAAGCCAAAGGGCGGTTGCAGGTCTTGGCGGAAAAAACCGACGGCGGTGCGGGATACCTGCAGACCGTCGGCATCGGGCACACCCGCTGGGCAACCCACGGCAAGCCGAGCGATGAAAACTCCCACCCCCACTTGAGCCAAAACGGACGGTTTGCCGTCGTACACAACGGCATCATCGAAAACTTCCGCGTGCTGAAAGACCGCTTGCAGGCGCAAGGCGTGGTTTTCACCTCCGAAACCGACACCGAGGTAATCGCGCAGTTGCTCGAGCAGAACGATAACGGCGATTTCTTCGAAACGGTACGCGCCACCATAGCCATGCTGGAGGGCTCGTTCGCACTCGGCATCCTGTCCGCGGATCACCCGGGTGTGATGTACGCGGTACGCAACGCCAGCCCCCTCATTCTCGGGCTGGCAGAGGACGGCAATTTTATCGCTTCCGATATTCCCGCGGTGCTGGCGCATACCCGACGGGTCGTGTATCTCGCCGACCACGAAATGGCGCGCTTGACCAGCGATAGCGTGCAGGTATTTGACCCCGCCGGTCAGCCGATCGACAAGCCGGTGCAAGCTATCGAGTGGGATATTGCCGCCGCCGAAAAGGACGGCTACGACCACTTTATGCTCAAGGAAATGATGGAACAGCCCCGCGCGCTGGCGGCAACCTTACTGCCCCGCATCGGCGCAGACGGGAAAATACAGCTTGACGATGTGCGTTTCACCGACGAGCAGATCGCCGCTCTGCACCGCATCCACATCATCGCCTGCGGCTCGGCGTATCACGCCGGCGTTGCCGGCAAATACTTCCTCGAAAAGGTCAGTGGCATCCCGGTGGAGGTCGATCTCGCATCGGAGTTCCGCTACCGCGATCCTTTAGTGGATGAGCATTCGCTCGCCATCATCATCAGCCAATCCGGTGAGACTGCCGACACGCTGGCAGGCTTGCGCGAAGCCAAAAAGCGTGGAGCACGGGTGCTGTCCATCGTCAATGTCGTCGGCAGCACCATCGCCACCGAAAGCGACGATGTGCTGTATACCCGCGCCGGTCCCGAGATCGCCGTCGCAACCACCAAGGGCTATACGACGCAGGTCAGTATGCTGTATCTCATCGGCATATTCCTCGCCGCCAAGCGCCACCGCATCTCCGAGGATGAAGCCGCCGCTATGTTGGAGACGGTCAAAGCCCTGCCCGCGCTTGCCGAAGCGGGGCTGGGCGGCATCGAGCACATCCAAGACCTCGCCCGCCAATGCGTCGGATTGGAGCACGCCTATTTCATCGGACGCAACACCGACTACGCTGTCGCGCTGGAGGCTTCTCTCAAGCTCAAGGAAATCAGCTATATCCATTCGGAGGCATACGCTGCCGGTGAGCTTAAGCACGGCACCATTTCGCTCATCGAGCCGGGAACGGTCGTCATCGCGCTGGCGTGCCGGGAGGAGCTGATCGACAAAACAATATCGAATATCAAGGAGGTCAAGGCGCGCGGCGCTTTTGTAATTGCCGTCACCAACCGGGCAAACGCCAACCGCTTCAGCGACGTTGATGACCTGTTGGTCGTGCCGGACGCGCCGCCGCTATTCACCGCGATCCCCGAAATCGTTCCATTGCAGTTGTTCTCCTATTATATTTCTTTATACCGCGGCTGTGATATCGACAAGCCTCGCAACCTTGCCAAAAGCGTGACCGTGGAATAACCGCAAAAGAAGCCGGTCGGAGTTCTTCTCCGACCGGCTTCTGTATATTCATCACAGTCTGCAGACCCTTTCGGCGTTTTCGCCCAGGATCATACGATACTCGTCATCGGTCAGTCCCAACGACAGCAGGAAATCCAGCTCCTTTTTGGGGTCCCACATCGGGAAATCCGATCCGAACAGCACCCGATCCGCTCCGTAGGTGCGGATCAGCCGCCGTGCCGTATCCTTGCCGATCCAATGGAAGCTGGAGGAGCAATCCACATACAGATTGGGCGTACCCGCCAACTGCTGTGCCGCCTTTTCCCATATCGAGTATCCGCCGAAATGCGCGCCGATGACCGTTATTCCGGTGTAGATGCGCAAGATCGGCAACAGTCGGTTGGGATTGGAAAAATCGTAGCGGTCGTCGCCGGTGTGGATCAATAGCGGCAAGCCGTATTGTTCGCACAGCTCATAGATCTTGAGGCATCGGTAATCATCCAGCTTGAACGCCTGAATATCCGGGTGCAGCTTGACACCGCGCAAGCCCCGCTCCCGCAGATGGGCAACGTCGCCCGCCAAGTCCTCGCTTTCGGGATGCAGGGTGCCGAAGCCGAACAGCCGCTCGGGATGAGCGGCGACCTCGGCGGCGATAAAATCGTTGATGCTACGCACCTGTCTCGGGGTCGTGGCGACCGAGTGTACGAGAAATCGGTCGATCCCCGCCCGCTCCCCGCAGGAAAGCAGGGAGCTAACCAGCCCGTCATGCTCCGACTTGACGCCGTAAAAGCGATCGGTACCGCCGACGGCCTTTGCGGCGATCTTTTCCGGGTAGATATGACAGTGTGCGTCGATCACCCGCCATTTTCCGTTCACCATTATGCCGTCACCACGCCATCCGCCTTTTGAAGTCCGAGCATCTTGACCGCATCCTGGCGCATCTGATATTTGAGGATCTTTCCGGCGGCGTTCATCGGAAACTCCGCCATAAACGACACATACCGCGGCACCTTATGCCGTGCCATATGAGCGGCGATATATTCTTTCATCTCGTCCTCGGTCATCGTCTCCCCGTCCTTGAGGATGACGCACGCCATAATTTCCTCGCCGTACTGCTCATCCGGCACACCGATGACCTGCACATCCCGTACCTTCGGGTGGGTGTAGATGAACTCCTCGATCTCCTTGGGGTAAATATTCTCGCCGCCGCGAATGATCATATCCTTCAGTCTGCCGGTGATGCGGTAATTGCCGTCCTTTGTGCGGCAGGCAAGATCGCCGGTGTGGAGCCAGCCGTCCGCGTCGATCGCGGCGGCAGTCTCCTGCGGCATCTTATAGTAGCCCTTCATCACATTGTAGCCACGGGCGACAAACTCGCCCGTCACCTCATCGGGGCACTCCTCCCCCGTCTCCGGGTCTACGATCCGACACTCGATCTCCGGCAAGGCGCGACCAACCGTGCCGACCCGCACCTCGAGCGGGTCGTCGGTAGAGCTCATCGTGCAACCCGGCGACGCCTCGGTCTGCCCGTACACAATGGTGATCTCGGTCATATTCATCTTGTTCACGACATCCTGCATCGTGGAGATCGGGCACGGACTGCCTGCCATGATGCCGGTGCGCATATAGGAAAAATCGGTTTTCGGGAAATCCGGATGCTCCAACAGCGCAATAAACATCGTCGGAACACCGTGGAAAGCGGTGATATGCTCATTGTGGATGCAGGACAGCGCCGCCTTTGGCGAAAAATACGGAAGCGGCAACAGCGTCCCGCCGTGGGTCATCGTCGCGGTCATCGCCAGCACCATACCGAAGCAATGGAACATCGGCACCTGCACCATCATACGGTCGGCAGTGGACAGATCCATCCGGTCGCCGATGCATTTGCCGTTGTTCACGATATTGTAGTGGGTCAGCATAACCCCCTTCGGGAAGCCGGTCGTGCCGGAGGTATATTGCATATTGCACACATCATCGGGAACGACCAGCGCCGCACGGCGGGCGACCTCCTCCACCGGCACCTGAACGGCGCGCTCCAGCGCCTCCTCCCACGTTAGGCATCCTGTCTGCCGGAAGCCGACGGTGATGACATTCCGTAAGAACGGCAGGCGATGTGCGTGAAGCGGTGCGCCCGGCTTAGTCCCGGCAAGCTCCGGGCAAAGCTCGGCGACGATGTCCCCGTAGCGGATGTCCTTCGCTCCCTCGGTCATAATGAGGGTCTGCGTATCCGACTGGCGGAGCAGATATTCCACCTCGTGGATCTTATAGGCGGTATTGACCGTCACCAGCACCGCGCCGAGCTTGACCGTCGCCCAAAAGGCGATATACCACTGCGGCACATTGGATGCCCATACCGCGACGTGCGTACCCGCCTGCACGCCGAGGGAGATCAGCGTGCGGGCGAAGGTGTCCACATCCTCCCGGAACTCGGTATAGGTGCGGGTATAATCCAGCGTCGTATACTTGAATGCGTACTGGTCGGGAAACTCCTCCACCATACGGTCAAGCACGTCGGAAAAGGTCGCATCGATCAAAATATCCTTTGTATACACATATTTACCGGTATGCGACTTATTGTAGTATAGCGTTTTCTCCTTGCGCGACAAGGTATTATACTGCTTCATAAAGCTGACGAACTGCGAGAAAATGATCTCGCGGTCATTCAGCTCCGGGCACCACGACGGATCCCATACCAGCGACAGAAATCCATCGTAATTGACCGAGCGCAACGCCAGCATCATATCGTCGAGCGGCAGTTCACCCTCTCCGAGCAGGCAGTATTCCACACCGCTCTCCGTGCGGCGCGCATCGTTGATATGCACGTGCCGGACATAGGCACCCAACTGCCGGATAATGACATCCGGCGTTTCGCCCGCGCCGAAATACGCCGCGGACAGATTCCACAGCGCCCCCAAGCGATCATCGGCAAAATATTCGAGCAGGTCGCGCAGAGCGGCGGTATTGCCGAACAGCCCCGCCGTTTCGATCAGCAGGGTGACCCCCGCCTCCCGTGCCGACGGCAACAGCCGTCCGATCACATCCTGCATGGCATCGCGCCCCGCCTCGGCATCCGCGTGCTCTGCGGCGCGCAGACGCACATACGGTATTTTCAGATTGGCGGCAATGGCGATGCACTGCTCCGCCTCATCCATAAAGGCGTCGCGTCCTGCCGCGTCCGCCGGATCACCGATCGTGTCGATGCACGGGATCTGCAGGTTTTTCTCCCGCAGACGGCGCAGGGTCGCGGCGGCGGCGTAATCGTGGAACGCCCCGTCCGGGTCGGTAAACAGCGGATTATAAATATTGTGCAGCTCGATCCCCTCGTAATGCAGGTCAGTAGCCACAGCGCAGAAATCGTCAAAATCGCCGCCATACCAACCCTTCGTGGAAAAGGATAATTTCACCTTGTTATGCCTCCTCGTACAGGATCTTATTCACCGCGCCAAGATACGCGCGGATGCTCGCCCCGATAATATCGGTCGAGATACCGTTGCCGGAATAGATTTTTCCGCCGTTGCGGAGCTTGACAATGGCACAGCCCATCGCCTCCTGCCCCTCGGTGACG
>CALDHV010000082.1 GCA_937902305.1 uncultured Clostridia bacterium | reverse complement strand
CCGGATCCCGTCCCGCAGGATTCTCAAAATAAATTGGCCCGCCGATGAACGAGTACTTGCCTTCGTCGGACTGCGCCTTCCAGATCATCGGCGACGCCTTCACCACGAACGGCTTGATCTTGTAGGTGTCCGCGCACGGTTCGGGAACGAGGCGCCAGTTCGTAACCTGCACCGTCGAGCCATCCTGGGTCTTCACCGGCTCCTCGGCGAAGTCCTCTACAAGCGAAAAACCGACGACGCGATCGCGCCCCGACGGATGCCCAAGCCCTCGATAAAGCCGATCCCGATATGACCGGTATGCTTGTGCCGTTCGCAAACCGCAAGCTTGATAATATCCTGTCGGATGTCGATGCCGTTGCTGTGCTCAAAATCCGGCTCGCGGATGACCTCATCGGTCAATATCTGCCCGGGAATGGCGTGAATGACGCGGCACTTTTTCGATTTCGGCTCGATCATAAAGTCGTCTGCCGTCAGGGTGGAGATATTGAACGAGCCAAGCACCGGACGGGAGATCGCCGGAGCGATCACCGGCTTGTCAAACGGAACGATCTGCTTGTGGTGGCAAACCAGCTTGCCGGAACAGTATACCTCATCTATATCCACCGTGTTCAAATCATTGAGCACCAAAATATTGGCAAAATAGCCCGGCGCAACCGCACCCATATGCTTGAGGTCGAAGCAGGTCGCCGCCTGGATGGTCGCCATACGGATGCCGACCAGCGGGCTTTTCCCCATCCGCACCGCCTTGCGGATATTGGCATCGAGATGCCCGTTTTCAAGAATATCGTAGGGGTGCTTATCATCCGCGACCAGCAGACAGCGGCGGTTGAGCGGCTCATCAAACAGGTCGATCAGGCTGGCAAGATTACGCGCCGAGGTGCCCTCACGGATCATGATCCATTGCCCCTTGCTGAGCTTTTCCCGCGCTTCGGCGATATTGGTACACTCGTGGTCATCCTGCACGCCCTCGGCGATATAGCGATCCAGCCCCTTGCCGGACAGCAGGGGGGCGTGACCGTTGATGACCTTTTTGTGCTTGCGCGCCTGGTGAAGCTTTTCCAACACATCCGGCGAATCACACAGCACGCCCGGGTAGTTCATCATCTCCGCAAGCCCCAGTACGCGGCGGTAGCTGTATAACGGCTCCAGATCGGCGGCGGTCAGCGTCGCCCCGTCGCAGAGGATGAGATGCGCCGAACCGCTCACCGGAAGTGAGTCCGTCCGCG
>CALDHV010000081.1 GCA_937902305.1 uncultured Clostridia bacterium | reverse complement strand
AGCATAATCTCCGGCTCCATCGCTAATGCGCGGACAATGGCAAGGCGTTGCTTTTGCCCGCCGGACAGCTTGCGCGGATATTCGTTTGCCTTATCCGTCAGCCCGACCTTTTCCAGCAGAGCCATCGCCTGCTCCTGAGCCACCTTTTTGGGAATCTTCTTTTCCAGCATCGGTGTCAGCGTAATATTCGACAGCACCGTCATATTCGGAAAAACATTAAAGTTCTGGAATACCATCCCGATCTTGCGACGGTACTCGGCGATGTTCATTCCTTTTTGGCTTATATCCGTTCCCTCAAAATATACGTGTCCCGAGGTCGGCTCCTCCAGCCGGTTCAGGCAACGCAAAAAGGTCGATTTTCCGCCGCCGGACGGCCCGATGACCGAGACGACCTCGCCCCGACTGATGGTGGTGGATATGCCCTTTAACACCTGCAAATTGCCGAAGCTTTTGCATAGATCCTCTGTTCTCAGTATTTCATCAGTCACTGAGGGTCAGCCTCCTTTCCAGTACCTTCAGCAGTCGTGACAGTCCGAAGTTCAGTATGAAATAGATGATGCCGACGATAGACAGCGACTGGAGTGCCAGGAACGTGACCGACTGCACAGTCTTATAGCTGGTCATCAGCTCGCCGACGAAGAATACGGAGGCAAGCGATGTCCCCTTGATGGTGGTGATGAACTCGTTGCACAGCGCCGGCAGAATATTCTTGACCGCCTGCGGCAGAATGACCCGCGTCATCACGTGCGTGGGAGAAAGCCCGAGCGAACGCGCCGCCTCCCATTGCCCCTTATCCACGGCGCCGATACCGGCACGGATGATCTCACAGATATAGGCGGACGCGTTGATGACCAGCGCGACCACGATGCTTTCGACGTCGGTGATCTTCGGGAAGATCTTCGGCAAACCGAGCCAGAAGAAATAGAGCTGTAACAGCGCCGGCGTACCGCGCAGCACCTCAACATACACCTCCGCGATGGCACGCAAAAAGCGCGATTTTCCCATCTTGAGAAGTGCGATCAGCATTCCCAGCACCGTACCGAGGATGACCGTGACGACCGAAATCCACAGCGTTCCGAACAAGCCGTCCAGGAATACGTCGCCGTATTTCTGGATCAGCTTCCACATTTGTATCATAAGCAACCGCTCCTAAAAAACCATATTCTATCCAACAGTAGAGAACCGCCGCCGTGAAAAATCGCGGCGGCGGGTATGAAGCTACAGAGAATTACTGGATACCCAGGGTGGACGCATACTCGCCGTAGGAGGCAAACCAATCCTTGATCTTGCCCTCGGCGTTAAGCTCCGCGATGACCTCATTGACCAGCTTCGCCAGAGAGTCACAGCCCTCCTTCGGCATAGCGGCGACCACGCGGTCGAGCTCCGGATCGGTGATAAACCGGAACTCCGGAATGGCCAATCCGCCGTTGGCTTCCGCATACAGCTTGGCAGATGCCTTGGACACGATGCAGACGTCGGCGCGCTTCTCAGCGACCGCGAGATAGCCGTCGGTCATATTGTCCACGCGCTTGAACTCCTTGCATTTCTTGACCTGCTCCTGATAAATGCCCTCCTGCACGGAGCCGCTCTGGGTGACGATGATGGCATCCGCCAGAGACTCGATGCTGGTGTACTTGTCAACATCCTCGGCACGGGTCAGGAAGCCGTATTCGTTGGCTTCGGTGATCAGATAGCCGTCGGAAAGCGTCATCGTTTCCGCACGCCCCGGAGAATACGCGATGGCGGAGATCGCCATATCGTATTTACCGGAAACGACGCCGGCAAGCACCGCCGTGAAATCCAGCGGCACGATCTTCAGCTCCACGCCGATCTTGGCGGCGACCGCCTTGGCGATCTCCATATCCATACCGACGAACTTCTCATCGCCCTCTTTCGACGGGTCAATGAACTCGTAGGGCGCAAAATACGGCTCGGTCGCCAATTCCAGGACACCCTTGTCCTTGATCTGTTGCAGTCTGTCGGGCTCTTTGGAGCCGCAGGCGGTGCACGCCAGCAACATACAGACGGCCAACAACAATGCCATTACCTTTTTCATCTGTTTTTCTCCATTCTACTGCTTATTTTTTCGTTAGTTTCCTAACTGTATGTCAGTATAGCGCAAAGAAACGGATATGTCAATAGTTTAACATAGTAATATGTTAATTTAATAAAACGATCGCCGTTTGGGGAGTGGAATGGGGAAAAGTAAAAAAGCCCTCTTGTATTCAAGGGGGTTAGCGATTACATAACGAAATAGGGCAACGTAATATTTGTCGGCGAAGCCGACACATTTTCACTTCTCTTTTCTCTTTTCTCTTTTCTCCGGAAACGACAATTTGAGAGAAGAAAGAAAAAAGTGAAAAGTACAAAAAGAATCGACAAGTTTCTGTCGAAACTTGTCGATTATTCATGGTGCCGCTGACCGGGCTCGAACCGGTACGGTGTCGCCACCGAGGGATTTTAAGTCCCTTGTGTCTGCCAATTCCACCACAGCGGCAAATCTGCTACGGATATGATAAACTTTTTTGCTTTTTCTGTCAAGACAAAAGCAAAAAAACTTGATTTTTTCATTAGCGCGTGCTATACTTTCCCGCGGAAAGGGGAAGATACCATGCATTTTGAAAAGCTGGAACGGCTCATCGACACCATGCCGCAGCGCGGCATCCCCGCCTGCGACCTCAAGGTCACTCTTGACGGGGAAACGGTATTTCGCCGTATGGCGGGCTATTCCGACGTTGCCGGCACCCGCCCCGTATCGGAAAACGATCTTTACTGGATCTTCTCCGCCACCAAGCCCATCACCTGCACCGCGGGTATGCGGCTGATCGAGGACGGCAAGCTTTCCCTTGACGACCCGGTATCGAAATATCTGCCCGAGTTCGCCCATCTGACGGTCAAGACCGCCGACGGCATCGTCCCCTGCCAAACGCCGATGACGGTGCGCCATCTTTTCACCATGCACGGCGGGATGAACTACGATCTTCAGCACCCCATCCTGATGAAGGCGCGCGAAAACCGCAACGCCACCACCCGCGAGCTGGTCGCGGCGATGGCGCGGGAGCCGCTGGATTTCGAGCCGGGCGCTCATTGGCAGTACAGCCTTTGCCACGATGTCCTGGCGGCGGTCATCGAGGTCGCGTCGGATATGACCTTCGGGGAATATCTCAAAAAGGTGATGTTTGACCCGCTCGGGATGGAAAACACCGGCTTTTTCCCGACCGAGGAGCAGAAAAAGCGCTTTTCGGCGCAATATGACTACTGCGTCGGCTCCGGCAAGGCGATACCCGTGGAGACCGGCTGTGCCTTTCAGCTCTCCGACCGCTACGAAAGCGGCGGTGCGGGTCTGTTCTCCTCCACCGATGATTATTGCAAGGTCATGACCGCATTGGCGTGCGATGGCGTATCGCCGGAAGGCTACCGGCTCTTAAAGTCGGAGACCATCGCGCAGATGGAGGTAAACCATCTCGATCCCGCACGCACCGGCTTCCCGGAACGACGGATGTACGGATACGGCTTCGGGCTGTGCGGTCGGGTGCATATCGACCCGGCGTATTCTCTCTCACCCTCGTCGATCGGCGAGTTCGGCTGGGACGGCGCGGCGGCGGCGTTCGCTATGGTCGACCGTCCCAAGCGCATCGGGATGTATTTTGCAACCCATATTTTCAACTGCGAGCCGCTGTATATCGTTCTTCACGCGGAAATGCGGCGGTTGTTCATTGAGGGGCTGGAATAAGTCGGCAAAAAACGGAAAATAAGTCTTGACAACCGCGCGCGGCTGTGGTAAGATACTTTTTGCTGTGAAAACAGCATACGCGGGTGTAGTTCAGTGGTAGAACCCCAGCCTTCCAAGCTGGTCGTGTGGGTTCGATTCCCATCACCCGCTCCATTCTGCCCTGCAAGGGATACGCGCCTGTAGCTCAGCCGGATAGAGCATCTGCCTTCTAAGCAGGTGGCCGGGGGTTCGAGTCCCTTCAGGCGCGCCAATATGGTGGGTATAGCGTAGCTGGCCTAACGCGTCAGTTTGTGGCACTGAAGATCGTGGGTTCGAATCCCACTACCCACCCCATGAAAAAAGCACGCGAAAGCGTGCTTTTTTCA
>CALDHV010000080.1 GCA_937902305.1 uncultured Clostridia bacterium | reverse complement strand
ACTGGAGAATCTGTCCCGAATATTTCTCATCCCACATGATGCTCCAGCTGTCGGGAACCTCGTCAACAAGCTTTGTGTTATAGATAAGTCCGACCATTCCGACATTGTAGGGAACGGAATATTCATTCGTCGGGTCAAAATAAAGGTCTTTGTACTCGTCAAGAATGTTTGAATAATTGGGGATGTTGTCGAAATTGAGCTTGGCAAGCATCCCTTTTCTGATCATCTTACCGATCATATAATCGGATGGGATACAAACATCGTACTGTGCCGCACCGCTTTCCAGCAGGGTGTACATCGTTTCGTTGCTTTCGTATGTCTTGTAGTTGATCTCGATGCCGGTCTCCTCGGTGAAAAGGGCGTTGACATCCAGCACTTCATCGTCGATATATTCGCCCCAGTTGTAAACATTGAGCGTCACCGTCGGCTCGGCATCGCCGCCTGCACAACCGCCGAGCAGGGCAAGACATAGGCAAAGAACTGTGAAAAGAGCGATCTTTTTCAATACATCTCCCTCCTTTTCTTCGCCTTTTGCCGCTTTTCGTCATTGACCTGGCGGATATTGACGATGATAAGCAGGATCAGCACCGTGCCGAACATCAGCGAGGACAAGGCGTTGATCTCCGGGGTGACCGGCTTCTTGGTCATCGAATAGATGGTGACCGACAGGTTTTGCGCCGTTGAGCCGGAATTAAAATAGCTGATGACGAAATCATCCAGCGACATCGTGAATGCCATCAGCGCACCGGTGATGACGCCCGGCAGGATCTCCGGCAAAACCACCTTGAAAAACGCCGGGAACGGATGACACCCGAGATCGAGCGCCGCCTCGTACATATGCTTGTTCATCTGCCTCAGCTTCGGCAGGACCTGCAACACCACATACGGGATGCAGAAGGTGATATGCGACAACAGTAAGGTGCCGAAGCCCGGCTCCAGCAAGCCGGTCGCGCGGTGGAACGCCACAAACATCAGCATCATCGAAATACCGGTGACGATCTCGGGATTGACCATCGGGATGTTATTGACTGACATAAAAAGCCGCCGCATCCGTCCGCGCATACCGAAAATGCCCATCGCCGCCATCGTGCCGATGACCGTTGCGACCAGCGCGGCAAGAAAAGCGATCTCCAACGTGATCCACAGCGAGTCTAAAATCAGCTCATTACCGAACAGATCGCGGTACCAGTCCAGTGTGAAGCCGTCCCAGCGGACACGGTTTTTGGAGTCGTTGAACGAATAGACGATCAGCACGACGATCGGAGCGTACAGGAACGTGAAAATGATGGCATTATAGATCTTTGACAGTGTTTTCACATCACAACGCCTCCGATCTCATCTTCTCCGTTATCGACATTTTTCATCAACGACATACACAGTAGCATCAGCACCATCAGCACCAGCGACAGCGCCGCACCGACGTTATAGTTGCAACCGTCGCCAAGGAACATTGTTTCGATAACATCGCCGATCATCATAGTCTTACTGCCGCCCAACAGCTTGGAGATGACGAAGGTGCTGACCGCGGGGACGAACACCATCGTCACCCCGGACACGATGCCGGGGGTACTGAGCGGCAGGATGACCCGCCGCAAAACCTGAACGGAGTTGGAGCCGAGATCCTGCGCCGCCTCAATGACCCGCATATCCATTTTCACCATCACCGAATACAGCGGCAGGATCATAAAGGGCAGGAAATTATATACCATACCCAAAATGATCGCTCCGTCGGTATTGATCATATGCCAATGCAGACCGAACAGACCGAGGAACTGATTGATCAGTCCCTGATCCTCCAGGAGCGACATCCACGCATAGGTGCGCATAAGAAAGTTCATCCACATCGGCAGCATCACGATCATCACCATCGTGCGCTGGGCGTTTTTGCTCCGGCGGCTGATGCTCAGTGCGATCGGGTACGCCAGCACAAGACAGATGACCGTCGCCAGCGCACCCATCCAAATGGAGTCGATGTATGTACCCAGATATTTGCCGATCTCTACAATGTTTTGAAAGGTAAAAGCGCCGCTGTCATCCGTAAAGGCAAACCACAGCACAATGACCATCGGAACGATGGTAAACAGCAGCATCCATACGGCGAACGGCGCGGCAGATGCACGATTTTTCATTCTGCCGCCTCCGTGGCGCTCTCGCCCTGTTCAGCCCCCGGATTGCCCAGCGTGTCAAACTCCTCCGAATAGGAGCTGTAATCACCGAACATACCGGAATACGCCGATTTTTTCATAATATGCAGATCCTCGGGATTGAGGACAATGCCGATCTCGCTCCCGACCGGGTAGAAATCGGTCGTTTGGATCAACCACTTGAAGCCCTTGAAATCCACGATCGTTTCATAATGGACGCCACGGAAGGTGACGGCGGTGACCCGCCCGGTCAATACACCCTTTTCCGGGGCAACGATGTCAATATCCTCCGGGCGGATGACCACATCTACCGGCTCCATCGGCGCAAAGCCGCTGTCCACACAGCGGAACTTACGTCCGAAGAACTCGACAAGATAATCCTCGTGCATAATGCCATCGAGGATATTGCTTTCACCGATAAAATCCGCCACAAAGGCATTCTTTGGCTCATTGTAGATGTCCTGCGGAGAGCCGATCTGCTGAATGACGCCGTTGTCCATCACGACAACGGTATCGGACATCGACAGCGCCTCCTCCTGATCATGGGTGACATAGACAAAGCTGATGCCGAGGCTCTGTTGAATGTTTTTTAGCTCGGTCTGCATATCCTTGCGGAGCTTAAGGTCAAGTGCCGCCAGCGGCTCGTCGAGTAGCAGAACCTTCGGCTCGTTCGCCAGTGCACGGGCGATCGCCACCCGTTGCTGCTGACCACCGGACAAGGTGGACACCGCCCGCTTTTCAAAGCCGACCAGGTTGACCAGCCGAAGCATTTCGGAGACCTTTTGCCGTATCTCCGCCTCTTTTTTCTTCTTCACGCGCATACCGAATGCCACATTTTCATATACATTCAAATGCGGAAACAGCGCGTATCGCTGGAAAATGGTGTTGACCCCGCGCTTGTACGCCGGCAGGTCGTTGATGCGTTTGCCATCGAAAAAAACATCCCCGCTGTCCGCCGAGATGAAGCCGCCGATCAGTCGCAGAGTGGTCGTTTTGCCGCAGCCGGACGGCCCCAGCAGGGTGACGAACTCTCCGTCGGATATGCTCAGGTTGAGATCCTTGAGCACCGGTTCACCGTCATAGGAAATGGTGATGTTTTTCAGCTCGATGATTTTCTTTTGACTCATTGGATATGCATCCCCCTTTGCGGTATTTTCTCCGCCGCCGAAACGGCGGGGCGTACCTACCGTTGCAACGCCCTCCGCAAAGGGTTTTTCACAATCCGTCCGATATAGGAGGATTGCGGCGTTGCTTAGCAGGCACAAGATATTGCTCAGATGCAGTCTGACATTTCAGACAACGGAATACATAATAAACACATTTTTTCCAATTGTCAATATCTTTTCTAAAAAAACTTTCTTCGATATTCTGCGATTTTTTGCGGGAAAACCCGATTTTTTCCAAAGCAGTTCGCAAAAACGTCCGAAAAATCTCCGAAATCCGCCAAAATCCTCTCTTTTCCTCTGTTTTTCAATCATTCGATTACATATATAGGAGGATCATCTATGAACCGTTCCGAAGAAGAAGATCTGCGGGCACGCATCGAGCGTTACCGGCAGGAAATGATGAAAAACTACCGTCTCGACGCTCCCGTTACACCACCTGAAAACGAGCCGCCCGCTTCACCGCCCGCTCCGGGTGACGGGGAGACGTTCACCGGCTATTTAACGGTGACGGTGTTCTCCGGTCAGCGCGCCGAGCCGATCGCCGGTGCGCAGGTGACGGTCACGCGACCATCCGAGGAGGGTGAACTGCTGATGGGCTCCGCCGTGACCGATCGCGACGGGCGCACCCCGGTCTTTGCCCTGCCGGCGCTTGACCCGGAGCTGACGTTTGACCCGGAAACGACCCACCCGTATATCGGCTACAATGTACGCATTTCCGCCGATGGGTACGCGACCGCCTTACACGAAAACGTGCCGGTCTACGGCAGCAATCACGTCACGCAACCGGCGGGGCTTCTCCCGCTCCTGCCGGGCGAAAGCCCCGACATTCCGCGCGTATACCGTTCCGGCGGCCCGGCAGACCTGTAAGGAGGTGTAACTATGACCGGAACACCGTTCATTCCCAATACCATCGTAGTACATCTCGGTGCGCCGAATGCCGCCGCCGAAAACGTCTATGTTTCCTTCCCGGACTACATCAAAAATGTCGCCAGCAGTGAGATATACCCCACCTGGCCGGAGGAGGCGATTCGCGCCAACATCTACGCACAGATTTCCTACGCGCTCAATCGCTACTACACCGAATGGTACCGCAGTCGCGGCTACAATTTCGACATCACCAACTCCACCCGCTACGACCAGGCGTTCATCCCCAACCGGGACATCTACGACAATATCAGCCGGATCGTGGATGAGATCTTCAACGACTATGTTGTGCGCGGCGACGGCATCGAGCCGTATTTCACCCAGTATTGCAACGGCACGACCACCCGCTGTGACGGTCTGTCGCAATGGGGCACCGTACCGCTTGCCGAGCAGGGGCTGGACGCGCTTTCCATCCTCCGGCGCTTTTACGGCAACAACATCGACATCGTTACGGATGCCCCGGTGCGCAACGGTCTGCCCTCCTATCCCGGGCGAGCGATCCGTCTGGGGGACTCCGGCAACGATGTACAGCAAAAGCAGATACAGCTCAACCGCATTTCCACCAACTATCCCGGCATCCCGAAGATCACCCCCGCCGACGGCATCTTCGGCGTGGAAACGGAGGCGGCGGTCATCGCCTTTCAGCGCATTTTCGGCTTGACGCAGGACGGCATCATCGGCAATGCTACATGGAATCGCATTTCCTACATCTTCAATGCGGTCAAGCGACTCAGCGAGCTGGACTCGGAGGGGCTGTCCATCGACGAATTGCCCCGCGAATACTCACAACTGCTCTCCCGCGGGAGCGAGGGGCGGGATGTGCTGGTCATCCAGTACTATCTCAATGTCATCGGCGCGTATTACGACACCGTACCGCGCATCCCCATCACCGGCACCTTTGATGAGGCGACCGAGCAGGCGGTGCTGGCGTTCCAGCAGACCTTCGGGCTGAATACCGACGGCATCGTCGGCAGACTGACCTGGCAGGCAATGACCGACGCCTATGCCGGTATACGGCGTTCCACCGATCTGATCGACGGAGGCGTGCCGCTGTTCCCGGGGCAGGTACTGCGGCTCGGCTCGCGCGGCAATGATGTGGCGACGATGCAGGAGTATCTCGCGTATATTGCCGAAACATATCCCGCCATCCCCTCCCCCGCTATCGACGGCGTATTCGGGCCGGGCACGCAGGAGGCGGTGGTAGCGTTTCAACAGCTATTGGGGCTTAATCCGAGCGGAGCGATCGGTGTGACGACCTGGGACGCCATCGCCGCCGTCTATTCGGCACTCCGCTTTGGCAATATCAAGCGTCTGGAGCAATATCCCGGCTTTGTACTTCAACGGTAGCCAAACAGGATAAGCAGGAGGGAACGAATATGAATTGTGAGCACAACGACATCACCGCCGACCGGCGGGAATATGTGCGGGAATTACAGCAAAATCTGCGCACCATCGAGCAAGACCGGCAGGGCTACGCCACGCTGACGGCAGACGGCTATTACGGCGAAGCCACCGTCGCCGCCGTCCGGCAATTTCAACAGCAGGAGGGTCTGCCGGACACCGGCAAGACCGACCGTCTGACCTGGGACACGGTATGCCTTGTCTGTCAGGAGATCCGCTGTGCCGCGCAAGCACCAATGCCGATCGACGGCTACCGCAACGGGCAGGGGGTGCTGGAGGCGCAAACGACCGGCGACAGCGTGTGGTTTTTGCAGGTCATTCTACGCGCCCTCGCGGCGCGATACCGCAATCTTTTGTCCATACAACCGACCGGAGTCTATGACGACGAAACTGTGCTGGCAGTGCAGACCGCGCAAAAAATACTCGGATTGCCGCAGGACGGCATCACCGACCACGTCGGCATCGTGGAAAAGGTCGAGGACGGCTATGTCTGTACTGTCGAGGGCAACACCACCGACAGCTGCGCCCGCAGGAGGTATCCCGTCGGGCATTATGAGATCTATGGGTATGGCATACCGGCGTATTAAACAACCGGAGCGGGTATGCTGTACCGCTTCTGCTATGAAATGCAGATTGGCGATTACGTGGTTTACCCGTCGAAGATCGACCGGCAGATCAATATCGGAGTCGTAGAGAGCGACTACATGTACGTACCCGATGCGGCAGAGTACGTGCAGCAGCGCAAAGTGAAATGGCTCAAACACCTTCCGCGTACCGCTTTTTCACAGGGTGCATTGTACGAGGTTGGATCAGCAATGTCCTTCTTCACGATCAAGACCTACACCGAAGAATACATGGCTGCACTCGATAAGAACTTCAAAAAGAATGCCATCGTTTCTGACGAGGTAGAGGACGAAACTGTTGCTGCAACCGCAGACGATATTATCGAAACGACCAAGGACTTCGTCCTGAAGGAATTGAGCAAACACCTCAAGGGATACGACCTTGAAGAGTTCGTAGCCGATCTTCTGCGGGCAATGGGATACCGGACGACCCTGTCCCCGCATGGTGGCGACAGCGGGATTGACATCACCGCATACAAAGATGAATTACCGCCCCGCATTCTTGTACAGGTCAAGAGTCAGGACAGCGACATCAAAGAAACCACGATTCAATCCCTCAAGGGCGCGATGCGCGAGGGCGACTACGGTTTGTTCGTTACGCTTTCCAACTATACGAAGAACGCGCAGAAATACCTCGAAAGCACACCCATCATCAGAGGAATTAACGGCACGGAGCTGGTAGACTTGATTTTGAAATACTACGACCAGCTCGCAGAGAAATACAGAAAAATGATCCCGTTGAGAATGGTATACATACCTGTCGCAACGGAAACATAAGCATAATTCAGTTAATCCGCATTCCGTTGCAGTCGCCGTTTCCGGCGGCTTTTTTCATAGG
>CALDHV010000079.1 GCA_937902305.1 uncultured Clostridia bacterium | reverse complement strand
TACCCACTACTACGGCGGCATCAAGAAATACCAGTGGACTGCCATACCGCTTGCCCTGCACGGCGTCATCGTACGCCGGGACGGCGTTACGGTCACCGTCTGCATCGGTGAGGATGAGGGCGATCCCGTATTTTGCGTGACCGATCTGCTCCCCCACCTCGGCAACGAGCAGATGAAGCGCCCCGCCACCGAGATCGTGCGCGGCGAAGACCTCAATCTGCTCATCGGCTCCCGCCCGTTCCGCGACGATGAGAGCAGTGAGGCGGTCAAGCTCAACATTCTTAATCTGCTTTTTGAAAAATACGGCATCACCGAGGCGGATTTCTTGACGGCGGAATTGGAGATCGTGCCCACATTCCGCGCCCGCGATGTCGGTCTTGACCGCAGTCTGATCGGTGCTTACGGTCACGACGACCGCGTTTGCGCCTACCCCGCCGTCACCGCCATCCTTGACTGTGATAAGCCCGCCTTTACCGCCGTGACCCTGCTCGCGGACAAGGAGGAGATCGGCTCCAAGGGCAACACGGGACTGGATTCCTCGTTCTTCCAATACTTTGTGGACGACCTTGCCGCGACCTTTGGCGCCGCCGGACGGCACGTGCTGTCGAGCTCCATCTGCCTGTCTGCGGATGTCATCGCCGGCTTTGACCCGATCTACCCCGATGTGATGACGCGCAACAATGCGGCATATCTCAACCACGGCGTTTGCATTATGAAATACACCGGTGCGCGCGGTAAGAGCGACACCAACGATTCCTCTGCTGAGCTGATGGCGCGCGTGCGCACCATTCTTGACACGCAGGATGTGCTCTGGCAGATCTGCGAGCTGGGCAAGGTGGATGCCGGCGGCGGCGGAACGGTCGCCAAATATATCGCCTGGCTGAATGTGGACACCGTCGATCTCGGCGTGCCGGTATTGAGTATGCACTCCCCGTATGAGATCGTCGCCAAAATCGACGTGTATATGGCGCATCGGGCATTCCTGACCACGCTGTGCCGCGATAAATAATCGCAACAAATAATGGTCAATATCCTGTTTGCGGACGACCATCTGCTGGTCGTCGAAAAGCCGGTCGGGGTGCTGTCGCAGACCGACCCGCATGGCAGGGACAGTCTCCCCCGCCGTCTTGTCGAGGAGGG
>CALDHV010000078.1 GCA_937902305.1 uncultured Clostridia bacterium | reverse complement strand
TCATCCCGCCATCATCGAGCAGGCGGGGAAGAAGATCGGCAATCCTTTTTTCAAGGTCGATGAAGACATTTTGCAGATGGCGGCGGAAAAGACCGCCGAGCTACGCGAGCGCGCTACCGAAACCGTGACCGTGACGAGCCATGACGGGCTACAGCTCACCGGGCATCTGTGGCGTGCGGAAAATCAAAAGCGCGTGATGCTTGCCATGCACGGCTGGCGTTCGACCTGGGCGACGGATTTCGGCGTCATCGCCCCCTTCTTCCGCGATGAGGGCTGTACGATTCTCTTTGCAGAGCAACGCGGACAGGGCGAAAGTGACGGGACATATATGGGCTTCGGGGTGCTGGAGCGATATGACTGCCTCACATGGATGGAATGGCTGGGGCAGAACGGCTTTGCCGATGTGCCGCTGTATCTGGCGGGCGTGTCGATGGGCGCCACCACGGTGCTGATGGCGACCGGGTTTGAGGACTTGCCGTCCAATCTGCGGGGCGTCATCGCCGATTGCGGTTTTACCTCCCCGCAGGCGATTTGGCGGCACGTGATGCAGCAGAAGCTTCATCTGCCGTATGCGCTCATTCGGCGCAAGGTGGAGGCGCTGTGCGAGGAGCGCATCGAGGTGCCGGCTGACGGCTATTCGACGCTGGACGCCATGGCGGTGTCCACGACCCCGACGCTGTTCATTCACGGCACGGCGGACGGTTTTGTGCCGGTGGAAATGAGCAGGGAAAATTACGAGGCGTGCCACGCGCCCAAGCGGTTGCTGATCGTTGAGGGCGCCGACCACGGTATGAGCTATTATGTCGAGCAGGACGTCTATCAGCAAGCGGTGCGTGATTTCTTCGCACAGTACGATACGATCGAAAAGGAGAACGACGGCAATGCATATATTTCTGATCCGGCACGGTGAATCCCGCGCCAACACGGGTGAAAACTACGAAAAGCGTCTGCCCGACCATTTGGTATTGCTGACCGAAAACGGCGTGCGGCAGGCATACGAGCAGGGACAATGGCTTGCCGGCTATTGCCGGGAAAAGGGCATCGACCTGTCCCGCGCCCGCATCTGGCGCAGTCCGTATGCCCGCACCCGTCAAACCAGCGAGGAGTTCAACAAATCCCTCGGCATTACCGACATCAAGGAGGACATCACGCTGACCGAACAGCAATTCGGGCTGTTCGACTCCCTGCCGGAAACCGAATGGGCGATCCGCTTTGAGGTCGAATATGACGAGTACTTACGGCAGGTGCAGGGCAAGGGCAAGTTTTACGCCCGCCTGCCGATGGGTGAAAGCCCCTATGATGTGGCGATCCGCATCCACCAGTTTATGGGTACGATCTACCGCGATTACGAGCGGCATGGGGTGGATACGCTGTTCGTATTCACCCACGGGACGACCCTGCGCACCTTCCTGATGCGCTGGTTTCACTATTCACCCGAGTGGTATCAGGCGGAGCGCAATCCGAAAAACTGCTGGATCCGGGAGATCATCGACGATCAGGACTTGGGATATATCAATAAAGACGTTTAAGGACGGAGCTTGACTATGACAAAGTTGTTTAAGAACGGCATGGTGGTGAATGTTTTCACCGATACGGTCGAGACGGCGGATGTGCTGGTGGATGACGACGCCATGCATCATATCGCCGTCACTGCGGCCGGTGACGCCCGCAGCGCCTTGAACGCCCTGGAACTGGCAGTGCTGACAACACCGCCGGAGGTTCTCACGCCGGAAATGACACCCTCTGCATCACCAACATGCACGGAAAGTCCGATAAGGCTCATGCCGTCATCGATATTCTCTTCGACAGAGCAGACAGCCGCGCCGTTTTCGACCTCTGCCTGCGCCGGCACGGTAATATCCGCCTCGCCG
>CALDHV010000077.1 GCA_937902305.1 uncultured Clostridia bacterium | reverse complement strand
TTCATGGCTTGATAGTGCTCCTCAAGAATCTCTGTGCGACCGGATTGACGCCAGGCCTCATAGGCAACGGTAATACCGGCGCTACCCCACAGGAATCCACCGAAGCCTCCGTTGACAGGGGCAATGTCGGGGAACATACCGTTAGTATTTTGCAAGTCACGCAGGTTACGCATGTGGCGGCGCAGGAAGTCATAATTGTCGGCAATGAAAGTAGATGTACGAGAGAAGACGTTGATGTCACCACCCCATCCCAGACGCTCATTACGCTGTGGACAATCGGTCGGCACGCTCAGATAGTTACTGCGCTGACCCCAAAGGACATTGGAAATGAGCTGATTGACCAGCGGGTCGGAGGTTTCGATGTGCCCCGTTTCCCGTATATCGCTTCCGACGACCTCCGCCGTCAAGCCCAGCACCGTGACATCCCGGTCGGCAGTGATCTCCACATACCGATAGCCGAAGAAGGTAAACGACGGGCGGTACTCCTCCTCCCCGTCGCCGGCGGTCACATAGTACGCCTTGCCGAGCGCAGAGCGGAGATTGACGGTATACACCGTCCCGGCGGCACCATCGTTGCCACGGTCAAGATCGCCGCTGTCATTGAGAAACTCGGCATACCGCATTTTGACCGTCGTCCCGGCAACGGACTTGACCCGTATGCGTACAAAGCCGACCGTTTCCTGTCCGAAATCGACCGTCATCCTCTGTCCGCGCTTCAGTGCAAACGGCAAAGAGGCGTTTTCCGCACAGAAATGCGCCTTGCCGAAATAGGTGCCGTTATATTCTATGCCGTCCGACACGGTGATCCGCTCCGGCTGACGGGCAAGCCCACAGCGAATCTCGACGCCGGGGCCGATCAGCGGAGTGATCTGCCCGGCATAATCGCACAACGTGGCATTATTCCAGCCATCGAGCGGCGTATCCGGCAGAGAAAGCTCCTCATAGCCCATCTCGCGTCCGTCGCAGTATTCGCCGTCATAAAGCTCCGCCGTGCGGATCCGCCCACCGACCCTGCAACGCCAATCCCCGCCCGAGCGCAATACGACCGTATCACCGCACCGAATGCAGACAAGAACGGCGGGAGGATTGTCGCCGTATGCGCCGCCGGCGATCCTTCCGTTGTACCATCCCGGTGAGCAAACCGCCAAAAGCCGGTTTTTGCCCGAGGTCAGATATGCACCGATCTCCCGCTCCATATATTGAACACGCTTATGGTAATTTGTCCAGCCGGGGCTCATTTCGCCGACATCGACTGCGTGACCGTTGATGAAAATGCGGACGCAACCGAGCGCAGAAAAGCAGAGCTTCGCCATCCCGAGCTCAGTGACGGTAAAATCGCCGGCAAACATCGGCAAGCCGTCGTATGCCACCAAATCGGTGTGCTGATACAGCGCCGGCTTTTTGGCAGACCATCGATCATCGGGAACGGGATAATAGGTTGAAAATGCGGTCGTAACAAACTTGGCATCGGCAAAAATCGACATCGTGATCTCCTCCGTTTTTTGCTCTGAACACTGTCACGGACATTATAGAGACAATGTCACCGAATGTCAATTGATTTTTGAGAAAAAACAATGGTCAATCAATCGCCGCGCCGTTCTTGACCAAAACGCGTTGCAGCTCCTTCACATCCAGCGTATGCACATCGGCGCCGGATTTTACGGCAACGGCGATCGCCGTTCCCGCCGCCTGCCCCAGCGTCGCGCAGATCGGCATAATGCGTACCGCCGCCTGCGCCTCGTGGGTCGCGGAAAGGCATCTGCCCGCCACCAGCATATTGTCATACTCCTTCGGCACCAGACTGCGGTACGGGATGCGGTAATAGTCGCAGTCGCGGAACTCGTAAATATAGGTTCCCGAGCCGGTCGGATTGTGAATGTCGATGTCGTAGTTGCCCAGCGCGATGGAATCCTCGAACGGGGTGAGATTCATCAGCTCGTCGGCGGTCAGGATATGCTCGCCCTTGAGCTTGCGGCTCTCGCGGATGCCGATCTCGGAGGCAATGGAAATGATGAAACAATCCTTGAACGTGACGGTGTTGTTTTTGAGGAAATCGACCATTTCGGCGATCTGCTTACGCGCCAGCATTTCCGCCTTGGTGATGTCATAGGGATCGGTGGGATCGAGCTTGACGATCCGGGTGGTATTGAAATGAACGATCCCCTTCCCCAAGCCGAGCATAGAGAGAATGTTCTCACGGGGATTTTTAATCTTGTTTTCTTTTTGGAACTGATTGTAGAGCTGTTGGATCTTCTCATTTTCCTCGTGGTACATTTTGGTATCCACATTGCCGAGCCGGAAGCAGGTGGTCATCGGCTGAGTATAGCCATCCGATTCACGTCCGAGCTGGAAATCGCACCCCGCCATAGCAAACAGATTGCCGTCGCCGGTCGCGTCGATGTAGTAATCCGCCGTAAACGACAAGATCTGCGAGCGGCAGGTGACGGAGATGCCGTCGATTTTGCGTCCGCTGTGTTCCACCTTGAAAACATCGGCGTGGAACAGCACCTCGACCCCTGCCTCGTTGACCATATCGTCGAATACGAAACGGTACGCCTCCCAAGATGGGTCATTATACGCCGCGTGGCGTTTACGAATCTCGGTGAAGATGCCGTCGGACAGTATTTTGCTCCCCTTATTCGCCGTAAACTGCATATACGGAAAAACCAAAGCCTGCGTCATAGCACCGCCGAGTGCGCCGCACTTTTCGATCAGCAGGACGTCGAGACCCTCCCGTGCCGCGCAAACAGCGGCGGCTACGCCGGAAATGCCGCCGCCGACAACGATCAAATCATACTTTTTCATAATTACGCTTCCTTTCCTGTCATGTTAGCCTAACAGAAATAACCTGAACGCGGTTTGAGCGAGCGGATTTTTTGTTAGGCTACTGTCATTGTAGCACGGCAAGACCGCTCGTACTATAAATAATTAACCGCAGATATTGACTTTTTTATACTTTTTTCATATAATATGGGCGAATAAATACGGCTTTGTGGAAGTGAAATAAAAATGAGCGATTTATATTCTTTGATCAAGCATCTGGAATACGGCACCAAGCTCCACATTTCCATAGATTTCGTCGGCGACCGGCACAACAGCCATTGTGCCCTGCCGACGGAGCATACCATCCACTGCGGCGCGATATGCGATCATTTCAAAAAAGAGCCGGAAAGCTTTAAGCAATGCCGTCGATGCAGTATGACGGTGCTCAAACGGGCGGCGCGGGCGCATCACGACAGCGCCG
>CALDHV010000076.1 GCA_937902305.1 uncultured Clostridia bacterium | reverse complement strand
GATTTTGGGTATGGAGTTTTTGCAGGAAGCGCTGGCAGGAATTTTTCATCTGGTCCGGACTCTGCTGTCACTGGTTCATTGTATTTGTGTTGGCACCGGCCTCCTATTTTAAGTATTATTTCCCCTGCGAGTACATGGCGGCTCTGCTGACCTCGGTGCTGGATAACTCCGACAAGGTGGCGGAATATATCGCCGAGTGTAAGGAGTGTAAAATCAACCTCCTGCCGCCGGATGTCAACCGCTCTTACGACCGATTCACCGTAGAAGAGGGCGGTATCCGTTTCGGCCTGGTGGCCATCAAAAATATCGGCCGGGGCTTCGTGCAGTCCGTGGTGCGTGAACGGGAAGACAGCGGCGAATTTGCTTCGTTCCAGGACTTCTGCGAGCGGATGTTCGATTGCAGCGATATGAACAAACGAGCGGTGGAGAACCTCATTAAAGCCGGTGCCTTTGATTCTCTGGGTGCCCGACGTTCTCAGCTGGTGCAGGTCTATGAAAAGGTGCAGTACACGGATGTGGATTCCATCCGCTTCCAATTGATGTTTGAACGTTTCTTAAATCCGGAGCGCGTCTCGATGCCGGACTTTGACATCGACTTCTGCGACACGCGCCGGGGCGAGGTCATCGAATATGTCAAGCGGCGGTACGGCGCGGATCATGTGGCGCAGATCGCCACCTTCGGAACGCTCGCGGCGCGCGCCGCCGTGCGGGATGTGGCGCGGGCAATGGGTCTGCCGTATGCGACCGGGGATAAGGTCGCCAAGCTCGTGCCGCGGGAGCCGGACATCACGCTGAACAAGGCACTGGAGACCGCCCCGAAGCTCCGGGAGCTGTATGACGGTGACGGGCAGGTGCGGGAGCTGTTGGATATGGCAAAAAAGGTGGAGGGAATGCCGCGTAACGCCTCCACCCACGCCGCCGGCGTGGTGATCTCACCGCGCCCGGTCAGCGATTATGTGCCGCTGTGTATGAACCGCGACGCGGTCGCCACGCAATACCCGATGAGCAATCTCGAGGAGCTTGGCGTGCTGAAAATGGACTTTCTCGGCTTGCGCAACCTGACGGTGATCGCGGATGCCGAGCGGATGATCCGCCGCCATACGCCGGATTTTGCCGTCGCGGCTCTGCCGACCGACGACGGGCGCGTGTACGCGATGCTGTCCTCGGGGCAAAGCGACGGCGTGTTCCAGATGGAGTCGGGCGGGCTCAAACGGGTGCTGATGCAGATGCGTCCGCGGCGGTTTGAGGATCTGATCGCCATTATTTCGCTCTACCGGCCCGGCCCGATGGACTCCATCCCGAAATACATCGACAACAGCCGTCACCCGGATAAAATACGCTATGCGCATCCCCTGCTGGAGCCGATCCTGCGCGTGACCAACGGCTGTATCGTCTACCAGGAGCAGGTGATGCAGGTCTTTCGTTCGCTGGCGGGCTATTCATTCGGTCGTGCCGATGTGGTACGCCGCGCCATGGCAAAGAAAAAGCACGATGTTATGGAGCGGGAGCGGGAGATATTCATTCACGGTCTGACCGAACCGGACGGCACCGTTACGGTGGAGGGCTGTGTCCGGCGCGGCGTGCCGGCAGAGGTCGCCAACGGCATTTTCGATGAAATGTCGTCGTTTGCATCCTATGCATTTAATAAATCCCACGCCGCCGCCTATGCGCTGGTCGCCTACCAGACCGCGTATCTCAAGGCCGTTTATCCGCAGGAATATATGGCGGCGTTGCTGACGAGCGTTTTCGGCACGGGAAAGGTCAGCACCTATATCCGCGAAAGCGAACGGCTCGGCATACACGTCCTGCCGCCGTCGGTCAATGACAGCGCGGCAAGCTTCACCGTCACCGACGGAGGCATCCGCTTCGGACTGCTGGCGGTGCGCAATATCGGACGCGGCTTTTTGGACGCGATGGTCAGAGAGCGGGAGCAAAACGGGGCATTTACCGGCTTTTACGATTTCTGCAAACGGTTGAGCGGCACGCGGGAGTTCAACCGTCCCGCGGTGGACAGCCTCATCCGGTGCGGTGCACTGGATGAGCTGGGGCTCAATCGCCGCCAGATGCTTCAGATGGCACCTGCGGTGCTGGATCAGCTGGATGCACGCAGTCGCACCGCGCTGGACGGGCAGGTCGGCTTTTTCGATGCCGCCGAGCAGGCGGGCGAGATCCCGATCCCGGTGCCGGAGGTGGCGGAGCTACCCTATGCCGAGCGCCTGCAAATGGAAAAAGAGGTCGCCGGAATGTATCTGACCGGGCATCCGCTGACGCCGTATGAGCCGCAGTATGCCGCCGGCAAGCTTGATCGCTTGGATCGCGTGATCGCGTCGGTGGAGGAAAACAGCGGAGCATACCGCGACGGCGCGACCCTGCATCTGCTGTGTATGGTGGGCAATCTGCGTCCGCAGACCACCAAAAGCGGCGCAAAAATGGCGTATGCGGAAATGGAAGACCTCTACGGTTCCATCGAAACGGTGCTGTTCCCGAAGCTACTTGCCCAGCACGAGGCACTGCTGCAAAGCGGTACGGTGCTGTTGGTGACGGGGCGGCTGGACATCCGCGACACCACCTCCGCAGACGGGCAGGAGGAGCGTACGCCGGTGCTGATCGTCGAGCAGGTTTCCCCCGCTCCGACCGATTCGCCACGACCCACGCCGGCAACGCCGTCGGCGCGTGCGGGGCTGTATCTGCGGCTTGCCGCCGACCGGGGCGAAGCCTATCGCCACACCGAGCGTCTGCTCAAGGTGTTCGAGGGGCCGCTCCCGGTGTATTTCCGATTCACCGATACCGGCAAGCTGGTGCGCGCTCCACAAAGCTGGTGGGTCGATCCTCAGCCGGTGCTGGTGGAGGAGCTGCGGCGCTTACTGGGCGCGGATAATGTCGCCCTGATAAAATGAAAGCAGTTTTCACACGGCTGTTTACCCTTGACATCCCGCCGGACGGAGAGTACAATGACAGTAATCAAAAGGCAACCTCTAAAAACCCGACGTGTTCAGATTGCACAGAGATTTTTTCGCCAGATGAAACAAAAAGCGCAGGAAATACTTGGTGTATTGCCGAGCATTTTTGCGATATATGACGGAAAAAGATCAAGCAAGATGAGCGCGGGAGTATTTTCAGAGGGTGCACAAAAATAGGAGGTAACGGACTATGATAGAAAAACTCGGCTTGCAGGCATATACCTGCCGCAGCACCATGGAGGATGCACAGGGCGTGCGCACGACCTTCCAAAAGATCGCCGCCGCCGGTTACGACAACATCCAGACCGCCGGATGCAAGATCCCCTATGCGGAATATAAGCAGTATGCGGAAGAGGCGGGGCTGACCATCTGCGGCACGCACGAAAACTTCAACAAGATGATAGAGGATCCCGAGGCGGCGATGGAAAATCACCGCATCCTCGGCACCACCAATATCGGCATCGGCGGCTACGGCGCGGAGGGCCTCGACGGCATCAAAAAGTTCATCCGGGATGCCAACGCCTTTGCGGATAAGATCGCTCAGCACGGATTTAAGTTCACCTTCCACAATCATCAGCGGGAGTTCCGCCGCTTCGACGGCAAGCTGTGGATCGACTATCTGATCGACGGGCTGGATCCCGATACCACCTCCTTTGTGCTGGACACCTACTGGGTGCAGGAGGGCGGCGCGGATATTCGTCATATGATGGAGCGCCTCGCCGGACGCATCGACATCCTGCACCTCAAGGATATGAAGGTACTACCGGATAAGACCCATACCATCTGCGAGATCGGTGAGGGCAACCTGTGGTGGGACGGCATCATCAAGACCGCCGAGGACATCGGTGTGAAATATTATGTCGTGGAGCAGGATCGCTGCGACGGCGACCCGTTCGACAGCATCCGCATCAGCGCCGATTACCTGAAGCGGTATCAAAAATAAAGCATAAGAGAAGGGGCACATCATCGCTTGATGATGTGCCCTCTTTTTGTGGTCATTACTGCCGCTTCATCTGCCGCAGAAACAGCCCTATCGCGGCGGCGGTCACCGCCAGCGCATAGGCGGCGACCCACAGCAAATGCGGCAAAGCGCCGCTCACATTCCCCGCCAGCAGATCGCGTTCCCATTCCACCGCGTGGACAAACGGCAGGCAATAGGCGATCCTTCTGAATGCACCGCCGACCAGCTCCAGATCAAACCATGTGCCGGACAGCCACGCGGTCAGATTGGTGAGCAACGCCCCGCAGATGCCGCCGACCTGCTTAACGTTCAGAACGCTCCCGCAGGCAAGCCCCAGCGCGATGAAAAACACCGAGCAGGGAAT
>CALDHV010000075.1 GCA_937902305.1 uncultured Clostridia bacterium | reverse complement strand
CCAATCTCGGCACGGTGGAGCTGACGGTCGCATTGCACCGCGCGTTCACCACCCCGCATGATGCCATTGTATGGGATGTCGGGCATCAATGCTATGCGCACAAGCTGTTGACCGACCGCTATAATGCGTTTGATACACTGCGGCAAAAGGACGGCGTTTCCGGCTTCCCGAAGCCGAGCGAGAGCCGCCACGATGCCTTTGTGACCGGTCACAGCAGTACTGCCATTTCCGCCGCGAACGGCATTGCCAAGGCAAAGGAGCTGTCCGGCGATGATGGCTATACCGTTGCCGTCATCGGCGACGGTGCATTGACCGGCGGGCTTGCCTATGAGGGCTTGTGTAACGCCGGGCGTGGAAATAATCGGTTGATCGTCATACTCAACGATAACAAAATGTCTATCAGCCGCAATGTCGGATTTGTCGCCCGGTATCTTGCTCATTTGCGTGTCAAGGTACGCTATCTGCACTGGAAGCAGTCGCTTTCCAATATTCTGTCTCACATCCCGCTTGTCGGGCGTCCGACCAATACCTTTCTCAAGGACTGCAAAAAGCGAATGAAGCGTTCCTTGTTCGCCAATACATCTTTCTTTGAAAATATGGGCTTTCATTATATGGGGCCTGTGGACGGACATAATCTTGACGATCTGATCCAGGCGTTGGAGGCGGCGAAAAGCATTGATCAGCCGGTCGTATTGCACATCGCGACGGTCAAGGGGAAGGGATACCCCTATGCTGAAAAAGCTCCCGATGTATATCACGGCATCTCGGGATTTGATGCCGCAACGGGTCAGGTCGGAGCCGCGAAAGAATCCTTTTCATCGGTATTCGGCGAGACGCTGTGTAACCTTGCGGAGCAGGACGGGCGTATCGTCGCCGTGACGGCGGCTATGGTACACGGCACCTGCCTTGACGCGTTTGCCGGACGGTATCCCGATCGATTTTTTGATACCGGCATCACCGAGGAGCACGCGGTCACGTTTTCCTCCGGTATGGCGTGCGGCGGCTTATTGCCGGTTTTCGCGGTGTATTCCACTTTTCTGCAACGCAGTCTCGACCAGCTTATCAACGACACATCCATTATGAATAATCATATTGTTCTGGCGATCGACCGGGCGGGCATCGTTCCGAATGACGGGGAAACGCACCAGGGCTTATATGATATTGCGATGTTGCGCGCTGTTCCGCACACCACGGTTTACGCGCCGAGCAACTATGCGGAAATGCGGCTTCATTTGTCGCAGGCACTGTATGATGTGGACGGCATTGCCGCCGTGCGGTATCCGAAAGGGGCAGAGGCGGCGATTGTGGCGGATTATCCCGCCTCCTATCAACCGTTTGATTACATTGACCATCATATACGCGATACGGTCATCATTACCTACGGGCGTACCTTTGCCGGGGTGATGGAAGCGACAGAAAAGGGCAAAACCGCGTCTATTATCAAGCTTAACCGTATCATTCCGATCGCCCCTGACGTGTTGCCGATCCTGCTGTCATACAAACGCGTTTTGGTTTATGAGGAGACATTTGTCAATAACGGTATCGGAGAATGGATCGGGGAAATGCTGATGGAACGACGGTATGGTGGGTCATTCCGCATATTCGGATTGACCGATACTCCCGGTGCTTGTACGACCGATCAGGGCTTGGCGGATGCCGGTCTGGATGCCCGGGGTATCCGCGATTACATCCGTTCTATGACGGAGGAAAACGATGGCTGATACCTGCCGCCTTGACGCTTATCTTGTTGCGCACGGCCATGCCGGCGGACGGGAAAAAGCCAAAGAATTGTTGCTGACCGGTGCCGTTTCGGTCAATGGAAAAGCGGTGTACAAGCCCTCTTTTCCCGTGCGTGACGGCGACGCTGTAGTCTGCACCGCACCGAAGCCGCGCTATGTCGGACGCGGCGGATATAAGCTCGAAAAAGCCCTTTCTTATGGCGACATAGATGTGAGCGGCTGTGTGTGTATGGATATTGGCGCGTCGACCGGTGGATTTACCGATTGTTTGTTACAAAATGGCGCAAAGCACGTTTATGCCGTCGATGTCGGACACGGTCAACTGCATCCGTCTCTGCTGACGGATACCCGCGTGACTTCTTTGGAGAATACCGACATTCGTTCGGATGCCCTGAACGATGTTATTTCTGCCGAGTCGGTCGATTTTGCCTGCGTGGATGTCTCCTTTGTGTCGCTACGTGTAGTACTGCCGTATATTTTGCCCTATCTGCGGGATGATGCCTGGCTTGTTTGTCTGATAAAACCGCAATTTGAAGCAGGGCGGTCGGCAATCGGGAAAAAGGGCATCGTCAAGGATGTCACGGTACACAAAAGCGTCTTGCGTGAGATGACGGCGTTTTTTACCGCTGAGGTCGGTGTGGTGGAGTGGATCACCTGGTCGCCTATCACCGGCGGCGAGGGAAATATCGAATATTTGGCATCGATCCGTTGCCATACAGACAGCACACCGGCATTGATCGACACCGATGAAATCGTACAGCAGGCGCGGGAGTTTTTCAAGAAAAGCAAAGAGGTGAAATGAATGAATATCGCGGTCATACCCAATCTTCGTGCGGCTTATGCCGCCGCGCTGATCGAGCCGGTTTGCGCTATACTGCGTGATGCCGGGGCAGAGGTATCCGTAATCCGGCGGGAGGGCGGTTTGCCGAACGCGTCGGAGATTGCCGATGCTCTTGCCGGTGTCGATATTGCCGTGGCGATTGGCGGAGACGGGACGTTGGTTCATATTGCCAAAGCCGCGGCGACGGCGGATTGCCCTGTCTTGGGGCTGAACGGCGGTCACCTCGGGTTTTTGGCGGGACTGGAAAAAGAGGAGATCTTCCGTCTGGCTGAATTACCGGCGCGTCATTACATCGTGGAGGAGCGCTCTCTGCTGTCGGTGGAGATCAGAAGCGCTACTACTCGAAAACAGTATATTGCGATGAACGAGGCGGTCATTTCCCGTGGCGCGTTATCAAAGCTGGTCACCATCAAGGTCAAAAAAGGGGATGACACGATTTTAGATGTATACGGCGACGGCGTCATTTTTTCCACGCCGACCGGCTCGACGGCGTATTCGCTGTCTGCCGGAGGCCCGGTGATCGACCCGGCAGTCGATTGTCTGCTGATGACGCCGGTCTGTCCTCATTCCATCTCCGACCGTCCGTTTGTTCTTCCGCCGCAGGTCACGCTGACGGTGTGTGCCGCCGCACTGGATGGCACAGACGCGTTTCTGACGGTGGACGGGGAAGAAAATATCGCGTTTCCTGCTGACGCTACGGTGACGATTTCCAAAGCGGTGAGTACCGCCAAGCTGATACGCCTCGGAAACGCGAGCTTTTACGATGCATTAAAAAATAAAATTGAGAGGAGAAAATGAAGCAGTGAAAACGAGAAGACACGCAAAGATCCTCGAAATCATCAATAATTATCAGGTGGAAACGCAGGAGGAACTGCAAAATCATTTGTCGAAAGCCGGGTTTTCCGTAACACAGGCGACTGTTTCGCGGGACATAAAGGAGCTTCGTCTGATAAAGATACCCGATGATCGTGGCGGCTACCGCTACAGCATTGCCCGTAGTGGAAACGACCATATTTCGACCAAGTTTCATTCTGTTTTCTCTAATTCGGTCATCGGCATCCAGTATGCGCAGAATATTGTTGTGGTGCATTGCCTCAACGGTATGGCGCAGGCGGCTTGCGCGGCAATGGATTCCCTGCATTGGAAGCAGGTCATCGGCACGCTGGCGGGGGACGACACCTTCATTTGTATCGTGACCAGTGAGCGGGATGCCGAAGAGCTGGTTATGGAGCTGAAAAAGATTTTGACTATTCCGGAAAGGTAAGAACGCCGTATGCTGACAAGCCTACACATCGAAAATGTGGCGGTCATCGAAAAAACCGATATTACGTTCGGACCCGGACTGACGGTGCTGACCGGCGAGACCGGAGCGGGCAAATCCATTGTCATCGACGCTATCAGCGCGGTGCTGGGGGAACGGCTTTCCCGTGACATCGTGCGCACCGGCGCCGATCGGGCATTTGTTTGCGCCACCTTCGACCGCGTATCGGATGCGGTGAATGAAACACTGATTTCGCTCGGCTTTGAGCCGGAGGAGGACGGCGTATTGCTACTCGGGCGCAGTCTTACCTCCGACGGCAGAGGGAGCTGTCATATCAACGGGCGACCGGCAACGGTTTCCGCCCTGCGCAACGTTGGAAGACTGCTACTCAATATCCACGGTCAGCACGAAAATCAAGCCTTACTATCGCCCGAAAGCCATATTGGGTATTTGGACAAGCTCGGCAATATTGACGGTATTCATGCCGCCTATGAGGAGACATATCGGGAGTATTGCTCCGTACGGCGGGCGATCAAAGCCGCCAAAATGGATGAGGATGAAAAAGCACTTCAGTTGAGTAAGCTCACCCGACAGATCGACGAGATCGACGCGGCGGCATTACAGCCCGGTGAGGAGGAAAAGCTGAAAGCGCGTCGCGAGACTGCCCGCCATGCCGGAAAGCTGGCGCAGTACCTGCAATCCGCCGATACGCTCCTTTGCGGGACGGATAATGAGGCGGGCATCATCGCAAACTTGATGGATGTGCTTTCCTCGCTTTCTTCCGCGGGCAACATTTCATCCGCCTACGGTCAGCTTGCCGAACGCCTGCATGGGGCGCTGTATGAAATTGAAGCGTGTGCCGATGAGGTGAGGGAGACAGAAAAATCGCTTTGCTTTGATGAGCAGGAGCTGTCGGCGATGGAGGATCGGCTGGAGCATATTCGTAAGGTCGTGCTGAAATACGGCGCTGATGAGGCGGATGTTTTGCAAAAGCGGGAGGATTTTATCCGTATCCGCGACGCCATCGAGCAAAATGATGCGGTGCTGGCGGATCTGCAAAAGCAATCCGATATTGCCAGAGAAAAGACCATTGCCGCGGCAGAGCGGCTGACCGAGGTACGCAAAAAAGCCGCCGCACGGTTTGAAACGGATGTTTGCGAGCAGTTGTCTTTTTTGGATATGCCCCATGTTCGCCTGGTTGTTTCGATGGAGCCGACCGCATTGACCGCCTCCGGTGGGGACAAGGTGGAGTTTTTGTTGTCCTCCAATCCCGGTGAGCCACCGAAATCCATTGCTCGTACCGCGTCCGGCGGTGAGCTTTCCCGCATTATGCTGGCTTTCAAAAGCGTACTGGCGGATGCCGACGAGATCGCCACGGTGGTATACGATGAGATCGACAGCGGGATCAGCGGACACGCCGCATCCGCGGTCGGAGTTCTGCTCCAGCAGACCGGTCGCGACCGACAGATATTGTGCGTGACCCATCTCGCGCAGATCGCCTGCCGTGGGGATGCGCATTTGCTGGTACGCAAGCAGGTCGAAAATGATCGCACCTATACGGCGGTCGAGCCGTTGAATGAGGCGGCAAGAGTACGCGAGCTTGCCCGTATCATCGGCGGCGATATTGCGGATAATGCGCTGGAAACCGCCGCAGAAATGCGGCGCAACTCCCGCGAAAAAATATACTGACCAAGATGATCAAAAAGAAAGAGGGATATTTTCAATGACTGTTTACGAAGAACTCAAAGCACGCGGGCTGATTGCCCAAATGACCGATGAGGCGGAGATCCGCGATCTCATCAATAACTATTGCATCGCACTCAAGGCTGAGGCTGCCGTATGCAAGAGGGAAATGGACAAGATCAAGGTCGGAGACGAACTTCCCAACGGCGTGATGCAGCTCGCAAAGGTTTACATCGCCAAGAAGCGTAAGATCACTGTAGGTGACAAGATGGCAGGACGCCACGGAAACAAGGGTATCGTTGCCAAGATTGTCCGTCAGGAAGATATGCCGTTCCTCGAGGACGGTACTCCTGTGGACATCGTGCTCAACCCTCTGGGTGTGCCTTCACGAATGAACCTCGGCCAGATTTACGAGACTGTTCTCGGCTGGGCAGGAGCAAAACTCGGTCTCAAATTCAGCACTCCTATCTTTGACGGTGCAAGCATTGATGAGATCTGCTCTTATACAGACAAGGCAGGCGTTCCCAAGTTCGGTAAGACCAAACTCCGCGACGGTGGTACGGGTGACTGGTTCGACCAGCCCGCCACAGTGGGAGTGATCTATATGATCAAGCTGGGCCATATGGTTGATGACAAGATGCACGCCCGTTCAATCGGCCCTTACTCACTAATCACCCAGCAGCCTCTTGGAGGTAAGGCACAGTTCGGAGGCCAGCGTTTTGGAGAAATGGAGGTCTGGGCGCTCGAAGCATTCGGCGCAGCAAACGTCCTTCAGGAGATTCTCACAGTCAAGTCAGATGATGTCACCGGCAGGTCAAAGACCTACG
>CALDHV010000074.1 GCA_937902305.1 uncultured Clostridia bacterium | reverse complement strand
GCATACAATGCCGATGTTTATGACTTTTTCCGCAAATGGATGCAGGATGTGCGGGATACGCAGGATGAGAGCGGCGGTTACGCCGACATCGTGCCTCCCTCCGGAATGAATCCCTCGGCGGATTCCGGCGCATGGGGAGATGCGGGGATCATCATTCCGTACAATCTCTATCGCATCTACGGCGACGATACGATGATCCGGGAGCATTTCGATTCGATGGATCGGTATATGAATGGCTTGGTCGAAAAATACGGCTATGCGGGGCCTATCTCGCGATACGGCGACTGGCTTGCCTATGACCTGTGTAGCGGAGAGTTCATTTCCTCCGCCTATTTCGTGCACGACATCGACCTGATGCTGACGATGTGTGAGGTGGCGGGCAGACCGGACAAAAAGGCGGAATATACCGCGATGCGGGAGCGGGCGTATGCCTATTTTTGCGAACATTTTACCGCCGATGGCAAGCTCACCGAGCATACGCAATGTAATAAGATCATCGCACTGGCGTTTGACCTTGTGACAGGGGATGTTGCCCGCACACTTGCGGATGAGCTCGCCAAACAAATCAAGGAAAATGGCGACCGTTTGTCGTGCGGCTTTTTAGGCACCTACAATCTTTGTCCGACGCTGTCCAAGTGGGGCAAGGACAAAACCGCGTACGATCTGTTATTGCAACGAAACGAGCCGTCGTGGCTGTACAGCATCGACCAGGGCGCGACCACGGTATGGGAGCGCTGGAATTCCTATACGCTTGAAAACGGCTTCGGCGATGTGTCAATGAACTCGTTCAATCACTACGCCTACGGTGCGATCGTCGAGTGGATGTATCGCTATATGGCGGGCATCGAGCCGATCGAGCCGGGATTCGGGCGGTTTGTGCTGTGTCCGCGTATTGATCTGCGTACGCCGGAGGAATTGCCTGCCGGTCAGCATAATATCCGGTGGGTCAAGGCGTCGTTTGCCTCGGCAAGCGGGCTTATCCGCAGTGAGTGGAGCACCGAGACGGGGCTTATCTACCGATGCACCGTGCCGGAGGGAACGACCGCGACGCTGACCTTGCCGATCGTGGCGGAAAAGGTTGATTTTGACGGACGCGAGCTGGCAATGGCATCACTTGGTGAAAATCTGACGCTGGAGCTGACCGCCGGAGAGCATATTTTGCGACAATACAAGGAGTGTTGATAATGAACCTGTTGAGAGAAAAGCTTGCGCAGAAAAAGCGCCTGTGCGGAACGAATGTCAATCTGATCGATCCTTGCCTTTGTGAAATGATGGGTCACATCGGGTATGATGTGATATGGATTGATATGGAACACTCCTATATGTCGTATGAGAATATGATGGCGCATCTGAACGGTGCCCGCGCAACCGGAATGGCATCGCTGGTGCGGGTGCCACAGCACGATCTGACCGCCACCAAAAAGATATTGGAAATGGGGCCGGAGGCGATCCTGTTTCCGATGGTGCAGACGGTTGAGGAGGCGCGCGAGCTGATCGCGATGACCCTGTACCCGCCCTACGGCAATCGCGGCTTCGGCCCGATGCGGGCGATCCGCTACGGCGCGGACGACGCGCTGGAATATACCCGCAAACAAAGCTTTGAGCTGTGCCGGTTTATACAAATCGAAAGCGTGGATTTGATCGCGCATCTCGATGAGGTCGCCGAGATTCCGTATGTGGATGGATTCATTTTCGGGCCGAACGATCTTTCCGGGTCGGCGGGCGATTTTATGAATGTGTTCGGGGACAAAACGGTCGCGCAGATTAAGCGCGCGACTGAGATCGCCCGCAAGCACGGCAAGATCATCGCTCTTTCCGGCGGTGCGGATGAGCAAGCCGTCCGCTTTTGGTCGCAGTTTGATTTTGATATACTGTTTGCCGGCGGTGACTGGATCTTTGCGTACTCGGCGGGCAAGCAGACCCTCGATTATCTGCAAAAGCACCTATGAAATAAATGATTTACGGAGTTATGCTGTGGGGGAGGGTCTTTGTGCTTTCCCGATCATTTCGCTACAAGCATATCATTGCAGGGCGCGTTTGGGATGATGCAATTACGTTCAGAAAACAGTTGTGACGGACTAAAGATTTTGTTCGAGTTTTCCGCAAAAATGAAAATTGGTGCTTGCCAAATGAAAAAATGTATGCTAAAATAACATCACAAACTATATTTTCAGTGTTGGGAGACAGAGGACTATGGATATTTTGAAAAAAGCAGACGGCAGTCAGCTGACGATCGAACTGGTCGGGCGTTTGGATACCACGACCGCTCCGCAGTTGGAGGGCGAGCTTAATTCCTCTTTGAGCGGCGTTACCGATTTGGTGTTTGATTTCGCACAGCTTGAGTACATTTCCTCGGCAGGCTTGCGTGTCCTCTTGAGCGCGCAGAAAACGATGAATAAGCAGGGCAGTATGGTCATTCATAATGTCAATGATGATATTATGGAGGTTTTTGAGATCACCGGATTTAGCGATATTCTGACGATCGAATAAGTGTGATACATCTTATCGGCGGTTGCTGTTTGGCGACCGCCGATTTTTGTGTTTATGCCGGTAGCCGACATTATGTGACAGGTATAGTGAAATATGGAAAAATAATGGAAGAATATTTCAAAAAAACTGAAAAAAGGTGTTGACAAACGGGGAAGAAAGTGATAATATAGCAAA
>CALDHV010000073.1 GCA_937902305.1 uncultured Clostridia bacterium | reverse complement strand
GGGGTCAACTGGCAAGCAAGCCCGGTATTTGATCAGCTCATCCCGGGTAGCACCTACACCTTCACCCGGCGGCTGTCGGCGACCGAGACCTCCCCGGCGGGCACGCCGAGTGCGGGTGTGAAGGTCACGCTACCGAAATCCACCGTTTCCGCTCCTGCCGCGCCGACGGTCGCTTCTTTCACCGATACGACGGTGACGCTGACGGCTGTCGAGGGGTGTGAGTATAAAATAGGCTCCGGCGCGTGGCAGACAAGCCCGGTGTTCACCGGCTTATCACCCGCGACTACCTACACCTTCTATCAACGCTACGCCGAAACCGCCACGACCAATGCCAGCGCCGCCAGCGCCGGAACAACGCAAACAACAATGTATACACCGTCTGCTCCCGCCGCGCCGACTATGGCGAGCCGGACGGCGACCTCTATCACGCTGAAAGCGGTTTCCGGGTGCGAATACAAGCTGGGAGACGGTGATTGGCAAACAAGTACGACCTTCACCGACTTATCGCCGGCGACAGAATACACCTTCTGTCAGCGGTATGCCGAAACCACCACGAAATATGCTTCTGCATCAAGTACGGGAGCAACATTCAAGACTGACAAAGCTACCGTTTCCGCTCCCGTCGCGCCGACCGTCGCTTCTTTTACCGATACGACGGTGACGCTGACGGCTGTCGAGGGGTGTGAGTATAAAAAAGGCTCCGGCGCGTGGCAGACAAGCCCCGTGTTTACCGGCTTGTTACCCGCGACCACCTACACCTTCTACCAACGCTACGCCGAGACTGACACAGCATACGCCAGCCCTGCGAGCATAGGCACAACGCAGAAAACCGACAAATCCGCCAATTTGTCCACCCCCGCCGCGCCGACCATGGCAAGCGGCACGGACACCTCTATCACTCTGAAAACCATTTACGGGTGCGAATATAAAATGGATGACGGTGACTGGCAAGCAAGCCCCACCTTTACAGGGTTGACCGTGCTGTCGGCACACACCTTCTATCAGCGCTATGCCGAGACGGCGACGACCTACGCGAGCGAGCCGAGCGAGGGCGTGACCTTGACCGTCAAATATCCGCTCACCGCCCCGGCCGACCCGGTCATAACGGAACATACGAACTATTCCGTTACGCTGAAAACCGTCACCGGTTGCGAATACAAAATGGATGACGGTGACTGGCAGGCAAGCCCGATCTTCACCGATTTGATCCCCGGCTCACAGCACACATTCTATCAGCGGTTGGCGGAGACGGATTACACCTACGCCAGCCCGGCAAGCAGTCTGTCTTTCACCGTGCCGAAGCTGGCGGTCGATGCCCCCTATACTCCGGTGATCCTGATGAATAACGGCTCGGTCGTGATCCTGCAAGCTGTCGATGGGGCAAAGATATAAGTATTATCAATGAAATTTGGTTCTTAAAAAGCAAATGGAGGTATTGTTATGCAAAGAAGATTAGAAAATAAAAAAGCAATTATTGTAGGTGGCGGTCAAACACGAAACAGTGAGGGAATAGGCAACGGCAGAGCAACCGCATTGAGATTTGCCGAAGAAGGTGCAACGGTATATATTACTGCACGCCATTTGGAAAGTGCCGAAAAAACTGCTGAAATTATTTTAGAAAAAACTCCTGATGCAAAGGTGTTTACATACGCTTTGGATGTATCAAATGAAGACGAAGTAAAGCTTATGTTAAAGGATGCTGCAAGCAAAATGGGAGGCATAGACATTTTGGTAAATAATGTAGGCATTATGATGCATTCGGACGAATCACTGATGACGGTAGATGCCGATACTTACCAAAAAATGATGGACACCAACGAAAAGTCAGCTTTGTTGCTTAATAGGAATGTATTTCCGTATATGGAAGAAAACGGCGGTTCAATAGTTCAGATATCTTCTATTGCCGGTGTAAATCTTTGCGCTAATATGTATGGTGTTACAAAAGCAGGTATGCTCCGCTTGGGTGATTTGTTTGCATCTATTTATGCGAAGCACGGTATTCGTGTTAACTCAATAGTTCTCGGTATGGTTGAAACTCCTATGGGCGTTGATTTTAATGCGGAGGCTACCGGAAAAACACCCGAAGAAATTAAAATAAACCGCAGAGAATCTGTGCCGTTAAAGAAATGCTTAGGCACGGCATGGGACACTGCAAATGCGGCACTATTCTTGGCTTCCGATGAAGCACAATTTATTACCGGAGCACAACTTCCGGTTGACGGTGGCTCAATTATTGCACGCTGAAAGCCGTTATAAAATATATCAGTAAATTGATAGTGGCAGAGCACACCGGCGTTTTCCGGGCTGGTCGCGGGCGAAAACCACGTCATTTTGATGCGCTACGCCGAGACCGCCACCACCGAGGCAAGCGCGCTGGCAAAGGTATTCATCGGCACCACATCCTACGGCGACGCCGACGGCAACGGTAAGCTGGATGCCGACGATCTGACGACGATCGCGAAATACGTCGCCAAGATCAACACGTTG
>CALDHV010000072.1 GCA_937902305.1 uncultured Clostridia bacterium | reverse complement strand
AAAAGGTTTCGCATGCAACGTGTGCGGTTGGGTCTTGTCCGATAATGGCATCCAGAACGGCATCGGAGATCTGGTCGCAGACCTTGTCGGGATGCCCCTCGGTTACGGATTCGGATGTAAACAGTCTTTTCATAGTCATAAACCTCCTGAAAAAATACAAAAAATCGCCCGGCAACAGCCGAGCGTTTCAGAAAACCTCATCTTTCGGTCATTGCCGCAGGATTTGGCACCTTATGATCTCATCGACCACAGGTTGCCGGACATCAACGGGCCTGTTCCCTCCGTCACTCTTGATAAGGTATTTAATTGTGCGATTATTGTAGCATTTTTATCGTTGCTTGTCAACATATTTTTGCAAAATCCGCACCAGCGGGAAAAAAGGCAGGACGGTGACGGCGGTTTTGACGGCATTAAGCAGGGTAGAGCCCCATACACCGGCGGCAAGGGTTGCCGCAGTCAGCGGCCAGTGCATAATGCGGTAGAACAGCGGCGTGAGGGCTGCATTGAGCGCCCAGCCGACTACGATCGTGACCGCGAGGCACCCGACGGCGGCGAGATAGTAAACCGATGCTGTCACGACGGGAGACGGGCGCTTTTGCCGGTTGCCGATCAGCCGGCATCCGCCCCACAGCGATAGGATCATAGCCGCGCCGATGCCGCAGTTGACCGCTTCTCCGATGCCGAAGGTGGTGGTGCGGAACAAGTGAATGGCGTTTTTGATCAGCTCGACCAGTATGCCCCAAAACGGCCCAACCGTCATCCCCGTGACCAGTGCGGGAATATCGGACAGGTCGATTTTGAGATATTCGACCCCCGGTACGAGCGGTATTTCCGGGAAGATCATATAGATCACCGCGGACAGTGCGACCATCACGGCGGTTAGCGTGGTGCAAAAAAGGCGGGTTTGCTTCATTTTCTATCCATCCTCACATAAAAAGCCCTGCCGGTGTCGGCAGGGCAAAGCAACGACTTTTTCTTCTCTCATCCGGACTGTGACCGTCGGTTCCGGAGTTTCACCGGATCTCTGCGCGGCAAAAAAGCCGTTGCAGTCGCGGACTGTACCGCCGGTGGGGAGTTTCACCCCGCCCTGAAGAATACCTTGTGATTATTGTACCGCAAATGCGGGATTTGTCAATCCCCATTTTTCGTTTCAAAACAGCACCACGGAGCGCGGGTCGCATCCGGCAGACTTTCCGCCACCACGGTCGTATCGGAGAACGGGTGCGGAAACTCCAGCCGACAGCTCCATAAGGCAAGCCCGTCCGCGCCGACCCCGCCATAGCGACGGTCGCCGACAAGCGGCATCCCGCGCGAAGCAAACTGCACCCGTATCTGGTGGGTGCGCCCGGTCAGCAGACGCACCTCGACGAGCGACATTTCCTGCGCCGCCTGCAAAATGCGGTAGGTGAGATGTGCCTCACGCACTCCGGCGCGGGGACGGTTGACCGTATAAGATTTGTTGCGCCGTGCGTCGTGATACAGCAGATCGTCCATCGTCCCCTCCGGCGGCGTCGGACAGCCGCCGACTACCGCCCGGTAGGTCTTGACGAAGCGGTCGTGTCGACCGACCAGCGCCGACAGCGCCTTTGCCGCCTCCGGGGTGCGGGCATATACCATCACGCCGCCGACCGCTTTATCTAAGCGGTGGACGCAGAAAATGCGCGGTGCGCCGCATTGGGCACACAGCAGCTCCGGCATCCCGCCGTCCTCGGACAGCACCCCGGCGGGTTTTACACAGACGATGAGGTGCTGATCCTCAAAAAGAATGGGGATCTCCACAGCCGCT
>CALDHV010000071.1 GCA_937902305.1 uncultured Clostridia bacterium | reverse complement strand
ATATAAGCGCATACGCCGTCCTCCACATGGATCGGCACCTGCCGCTCCTGCTGCAAAAAAGCAAATCCGCGCGCGGCGGCGACCGCAATATCCTCGGGATCGACCGTCTTAAACTCAAACACGGTCGAACGACTCAAAATAGCGTTATATACATAGAAATAGGGATTTTCCGTCGTGGAAGCGATCAGTGTGATCTGCCCGTTTTCGATAAACTCCAGCAAGGTCTGCTGTTGACGCTTGTTAAAATATTGGATCTCGTCGAGATACAGCAAAATGCCGTTCATACCCGCGAGCGTGTCCACCTCATCCACCACCGCCTTAATATCCGCCGTGGATGCGGTCGTCCCGTTGAGCTTATGCAGGCGCATATCGGTTTTTTCCGCCAAAATACGCGCCACCGTCGTTTTGCCGACACCGGAGGGCCCGTAAAAAATCAAGTTTGGGATATGCCCCGACTCCATAATGCGTCGCAGAGCCTTATCCTGCCCGAGAATATGCTGTTGCCCGACCACATCATCCAGCGAATGTGGACGAATACGGTCAGCAAGCGGTGCAGACATAAACGATCCCTCCCCTTTTGGGACATTTTACATCGAAATAACAAAAAAGTCAAGCGAAAACCGAATGTTTGTTCGGCACGTCAAAAGTATTTTTTCCAACTTCTTGTTTTTTTGCTCAAATCGGTGTATAATCGAATGGAATAACAAGAAAGGAACGCTTTTATGAAAGAAAAAGACGAGTGGGAAAGGCTCGCAGAAACCAATATCGCATCCGAGGAGATATTTGACGGAATAATTATGCACGTCTATCGAGATACCGTAAAATTGCCCGACGGAAAGGAGGCTTTCCGAGAGCTTATGCGCCATATCGGCGCTGTATGCGTGATTCCGGTGACAGAGGATAACGAAGTGATAGTCGAGCGGCAGTACCGCTACCCGATCAACAAGATCATCACCGAAATACCGGCAGGCAAGCTTAATTCGAAGCAGGAAGACCGGCTCCTCGCGGCGAAACGCGAATTGCTGGAGGAAACAGGGATAACCGCGGACAACTGGCTCGATATGGGCGAGCTTTACTGCGCGTGCGCTTACAGCGATGAGATGATCAACGTGTATCTTGCCACCGGGCTCCATTTCGGCGAAAGAAAACTCGACGAAGATGAGTTCCTTGATGTCAAAAAGGTGCCTCTTAAAGAATTGGTGGATCAGGTAATGAGAGGAGAAATTGCCGATTCCAAAACACAAATCGCCATACTGAAAACCGCCAGGCATTTGGGAATATGAGGGTATTGATACACAGAAAAAGAGACAGCACTGCGATCGCGGTGCCGTCTCTTTTTCTGGTCAGGTGATTATTTTCCCCGTACGGATGTAATACCCTTCCTGCACACCGGCAACGGTGGCTATTAGGCAGATAAAAATGATCAATATCGCCATCGGCCGCCATGGGAACCAACCGATACAAAGAGGAATGGCAAACAGAAGAATACCGCACATTTTGTTCAATACCGTATGCTCCGAAACAAATCGCTTATGTATGACAAACCCTATGACAATGTTGTAGCATTTTACGACTGCGATGCCGATGATCCAAAGAATCAACCATAGCGGAAAAGATACCGCGCACACGACCTTTATTATAACGATCAATGCAAAGACAATATCGGCGATCGTATCCAGCCGTGCGCCAAGGTTCGTTTCTTTCCCAAGTCTGCGCGCGACAAGCCCGTCAAGGACATCGCTGAGACCCGCAATAATATATAGTGCATAAAACCACGCCGAAAAAATCGGGCAGAATATCAAACCCAGTGCGCAAACGATCCGGATGCCCGAAATAGCATTTGCCATCAATATTCCCCCTTATCATTATGGCGACACCTATTTGACTATGATAATCATATTTTCGACAAATAGATGGATGGTGTTGAACCTGTGTACATGATGAGTGAAATATCGGCTTATGCCGATGTGAAATAATGCCTCGTTCCTCGGCATTGTGAAATATCCTTGCTTTGCTCGGATGTGAAATGAAATAAATCCCTCACGCCCGCAGGCATTTCACACGCCGAAGGCGTATTTCACGCGCGAAGCGCATTTCACA
>CALDHV010000070.1 GCA_937902305.1 uncultured Clostridia bacterium | reverse complement strand
AATATCGGTCTTCGGCCCTGCGACCGTCACCTGCCCGTCGGTGATCGCATCACCGGAAGCAGAGGCGGTGCCGAATTGACTGCCGGCGGTATCCACCAGTGACAGCTTGGGCATCTCGACCGTCACCGGGAAAGCCACCTCGCGCCACACATCGCAGGTAACACGCACGGTGTCATTCGTGCCGTTATCCCCCACCAAGCCGACGATGGAATAATCACCGTTGGGGGTCGCCTTGAGCGGCAAGGTATAGGTACCCTCTTTTAATATGCTGCCGGTATCCGCCGTCACGGTAATATCCGCCGCCGACAGACGGGAAATGACCGAGCGCAAGCCGCGCACCGTCACCGTCGCCGTAGGGGCGGCACCGTCGGTGATACGCAGATTGAGCGTACCGCTGGCATATTCGCTGAGTGTGACCGAAACCGGTACGCCGGTGATGACCTGATCCTCGGTATTGCCGGGGCCGTATACCACCAACGCCCAAACCACGATCGCCAGCACAACAGAAACCAGCATCATCAATTTATCATTGTGCATTAAACGGGTCAACGAAAAACGCTTTTTCATTTTTCCGCCCCCCTCTTCCGGCGCGGGAGCACGGATGTATTTTCATCCGCCCAGAGAATGCGATCCTCCAGCGCCTTAATCAACGAATCCCGGGTGAAATTGCGCGAAAGCTCACCCTGCTGTGCCAGCGAAACCGTTCCCGTTTCCTCCGACAGGATCACGACCACAGAGTCAGAGTTCTCGCTCATACCCACACCGGCACGATGCCGCGTGCCAAGCTCACTGCTAATCTGCAAATTGTCGGTCAGCGGCAGGATACAGCCCGCGGCATACACCTTGCCGTCCCGGATGATCATAGCTCCGTCGTGCAACGGCGCTTTATTAAAGAAAACATTGGAGATCAGCTCTGCGGACGGCTCCGCCTCGAGGATCGTCCCGGAGCGGACGATCTCGCCCAAACGCGTTGAGCGCTCCATAACGATCAACGCACCCATTTTCTGCTTTTTGAGGATCTCCACCGCATCCGCCGTAGCCTCGATCGCCTTATTCCACAGCTCGCGCTGGCGAGTGCTGTCTACATTGTTAAGCCCGCCGAGCATCTGCGATAATCCCAACCGGGAATGTCCCGCCTGCTCCAATGCGCGGCGTAGCTCGGGCTGGAATATGACCACCAGCACCAATAAGCCGTTATCAAAAATCGCCTTGAGCAGATATATGACCGTTGTCAGCTTGAGCAAAGAGGCAAAAAGATACATAACCGCCAGGACAAAAATGCCCTTGAGCAGTTGTTCGGCGCGGGAATCCCGCACAAGCCGTATGATGAAGAAGATCAGCAATGCCACCAAAATGATGTCCAGCGTATCACTGACCCAGTGATAGTTCGCAAAAAAGCGAACGATCGCCTCCCAGGCGGTTTGAATGACAGCCGTCACTTTTCAGCCCTCCCGTATATAGTTTTTGCGACTATATACCTATTTTCACTTTCAGTATATCATACTCGTCCGGGTTGTTCAATCATTTTTTAGCGAAAAGTGCGAAAAAAACGATAGATTTCTCCGACCTCGCGTTCGGTATTGAATACCGATGGCGCGAAACGCACCGTTCCGTCCGGTAAAGTGCCGAAGCGCCGATGCGCCGAGGGTGCGCAATGCAGTCCCGCCCTCACCGCGATCCCGCGACGATCCAGCGCCGCCGCGACCTCCTCGCTCGGTACGCCGTCGATATTCACCGACAGCACCGGCGCCGTTTCTCCGTATACCGGGCGCGGCGTATACAAGTGTACGGCGGGAAGCTCCGCGAGACCGTCATACAATCGCTGTAGCAGTCCGATCTCGTGCCGGCAGATCGCCTCCCGCCCGTGCTCCCGCACAAAGCGGATACCGGCGGTCAAGCCGACGATCCCCGGCAGATTGAGGGTGCCACTTTCCAGCCGATCCGGCAGATCCCACGGTTGCTCCTCCGACAGCGAATGACTGCCGGTGCCGCCCCGTATCAGCGGCAGAATGCCATTGCGCTCCCGGCAAAGGAGCAAGCCCACCCCCATCGGTGCGTACAATCCCTTATGCGCGGCAACGCACAGATAGTCGATGCCGTCCCGCTCCATATCAATCGGCAATACCCCTGCGGTCTGCGCCGCATCGACGCAAAAAAGCGCGCCGCTCTCGTGTGCAAGCGCCGCCAGCCGCCGCAACGGGAATGTGACACCGAACACATTGGAGGCGTGCGTACAGACCACCAGCCGCGTATCCGGACGGATGGCGCGGCGAAAGCTTTCCGCCGTCTCCTCCCCGTCCGGCGACCACGCGGCAACGCTCCGGTGCTCTATCTCCGCCGTCGCCGCCAGCGCCCGGCAGACGGCGTTATGCTCCAGCTCGGAGGTGACGACCCGTCCGCCGCCTGCCGCAAAAGCGGCATCGACCGCCGCCTGAATGCTCGCAG
>CALDHV010000069.1 GCA_937902305.1 uncultured Clostridia bacterium | reverse complement strand
CAATCGTATCAACGATGATAATCGTGTGCGAAGCTGCTCTGCATTTCTTTCCCGCTTTGCTTTCAATATCCAAAAAATGGTCATATCTAGTTACCTTGTCTAAGGAGATTTCAGGATTTCCCCTCCCTATAAAGCCTATGTCAAATCTCACGCAAAGCCCCGGTGTTATGATTGCCGTTGCGTCGCACTCCCTTTTGTTTTTTGGATCAGACAGCCAAAACACCATGTTTGTTCCGGAGAAATCGTTTCGATCAATCTTACGAAATCCTAAAATCGACAAAACACTGCACACAAGCGATTCGTGAAAGAGCACACGGCAGATATGCCTTTTCTCCATGCCGAGCACACTGTAAAGTCCGAATTCACGCCTGCGCTGTTTCATAAGAAAGCTGCTTACGTACAGCATAAGCACGAGAGATAAGATCCCGATGATGACCGCGCCCATCCACATAAAGGTCGGCAGGTAGCTACCTCCCTTGACCTGCGCCAGCCTGCCGTCACACGCCAGTGTGTAGATGATGTAAAAGCAGGCAAGCAGTCCCGTTTCCGCGAGGATGCGGGGAATGAAAAAACGGTAGTTTTTGCGAATATTGCCCCAAGCCAGTCGGCGGCAAAGAACGCTTTTCATGGCTCCCCACCCCCGTTTTTCAGCAAGGTGAGCGTGTCGGTGATTTTCTTGTATAGCTGCTCATTGTCGGATTCCCCACGATAGATCTGGTGGAAAATAACGCCGTCCCGGATGAACAGAACGCGGTTGGCGTGGGATGCCGCATCGACCGAGTGCGTGACCATCAGGATGGTCTGTCCGCCGCGGTTGATCTCCCCGAATACTCGCAGCAGCTCCGAGGAGGACGCGGAATCCAGCGCCCCGGTCGGCTCATCGGCAAGGATGAGCTTCGGTCGGGTGATGAGCGCCCGCGCCACGGCGGCACGTTGCTTCTGCCCGCCCGATACCTCATACGGGTATTTATCCAGAATATCGGTGATGCCGATGGCGTCGGTGATCGGGACGGCGCGCTTGCGAATATCCCGGATGCTTTCCCCATCCAGCACCAGCGGCAGGTAGATATTGTCCCGCAGAGAAAAGGTGTCGAGCAGGTTAAACTCCTGGAACACAAATCCAAGGTTTTTGCGGCGGAACAGCGCGAGGTCATTGTCCCGGAGCGTTGCCGTATCCTTGCCGTCCAGCAGTACCGTGCCGCTGCTTGGCTTATCCAGCGCCGCCAAAATGTTCAGCAGGGTCGTTTTGCCGGAGCCGGATTCGCCCATAATGGCGACATACTCCCCGCTTTCGACCGAAAATGTGACGTCCTTGAGCGCGTGTACCTGCGCCCCGCCAAATCGGCCGGTATAGGTTTTCTTCAGGTGATTGACGTTCAATATACTCATCATCAAAGCCTCCTTGCGTTTGATGCGTCCATTATACCGCCGGCAGAAGCCGCGCGCCATCGTTTGAGGTGACATCTGCCGGTAAAAATGTGACATTTTTGCAAGACCGCGCACCGGAGCGCGGTATATACAGGCTCATTGTAGCACATTTTTGCAGATAAATCTACCCCGCACTATTTGAAGGCTCGACATTATCCGTTGGTCAACAGCAACGCGACAAGGGTGCAGGCGAGACCGGCGAGACCGGTCAGATTGAGCCTTTCGCGGAAGAAAACCGTTGCGATGAGTGCCGATGCCGCCAGCGACAGAGCGCTTTCCAGCGCATATAGGATGACCGAGGAAACGTGCTCGGTGGCGGCAGTAAGAAAATAGGAGTTCAAAAACAGCATCACTGCCATCACAATGATATACCCGCTCTTTTTCCAAAGCTCGGGCGAATACGAATCCGGCTTATGCCGCAGGCTATCCGCCCACAGCCACAGGCACAGCACCTCCAGCGTAATGGCAAAGGTGTAGAAATTAAAGACACTGTTGCTCCCGCTCGGTATGTAAAAGGTAAACATTTTCTTGGAAACACTATTCAGTCCCTGCGACAGCATCACCACCGCAAGAAGTGCCGCCTGCCGGATGCCGATCTTGACCTGGACGGTGTTATTGTAGCTGACCAGCAACGCCACGGCACCAACGACAAACGCGATCCCGAGTATCTGTTTAAGCGAAACGCTCTCCCCAAACAGCACAAAACCGGCGATCATCGGCACGATGAACGCCGACGAGGTGCAGGCATTGATGAGGATAAACACGGTATGCCGCACCGCCAGCGTCCAGGTGATGAGAAACACCGCCATCGAAATACCGGACAAAAGATAGATCATCCACTCGGTCATGGTCGGCAATGTCATCGGCGTATGCCCGAATACGATCATTCCCAAGCCGATAAAACAGCAAAGTAACATACGAATGATACTCACCCGGATACATTTCGGCACCGTATCCGCTACCCCGCTGACGATCTTTCCGCAATACCCCTTTATCGTGCCCGCCGCGATGCTCAACAGTAAATAGCCCAACAGATAACCCACCTTTCACACAAGCCCACTTGAGGTCATCCTCATTATAGAGCACCCGCTGACAAATGCAATTCCCGATTTGCCCGTTTATTTATACGATCTGTCCATTTTCTTGACATAAATGCGATTTTACCGTATAATAACACCACCAATCCGACACAAGGAGAGACGAAAATGAAACGCCTATCCATTGGGGAGTTTTTGCCCGAAAACATCCGGGTGGTATTCTACACCGCCATGCAATACCACCCCATTTTGCACCGGGAACACATCGTCAACCGTAAAAGCAGTTCTTTTTTGTATATCGTCCGCGGGGAGTATGATTATCGCTTCGCCGACGGCGAAATGACCGCTGTGGCAGGGGATATTTTGTACATCCCGCACGGCACGACCCACTTTTATAAGATACCGACCGAGGACGCATTTGTTATGCAGCTGGAGTTTGACATTGTGGATGCAGACAGCGGCGAAAGCATTGTCTTTTCCGCACATCCCGTCCTTGCCGCCGACGGCATCCCGCCGTCGCTCTCTCACATATTTGAGCAAACCGTGAACGATGTGATGGCTGGTGAAAACGACTTGAGACAGGTCGGAAATCTGTTACTTCTGCTGGCGGCATACGCCGATACCGTCCGGGAGAACGGCATCCCCTGCCCCGATGATAAGCTCGCCCCGGCGATCCGCTACCTGCGCACCAATTTCACCCGCAGAATATACGTCCGTGATTTGGCGCAAATGTGCTTTTTGAGCGAAACGCAATTTCGCCGCCTTTTTCGCGAAAAAACCGGCGAGACCGCCATCGGCTACAAAAACCGTCTGCTAATTCGGACGGCACAGCAGATGCTCGACACGGGGTACGGCAGTATCGGTGAGATCGCCAATGCGCTCGGCTTCACCTCGGTCTACACCTTCAGCCGCACCTTCAAAAAATATACCGGGCAATCCCCGCGCGGATACGCCGCTCGCTCGTGATAACCGATTTGTACGGGAAAGGGGCTCTTGCCCTCTGAAAACAGGCAACTGCTCACCCTCGATGCCACACGTGACCCACTTACAATATTTGACATACGGTATACCATATGGTATACTTTTATCGGGGATAATTTTGGTGTGATAAAAAGAGGAAAAATTATGTTAAACAGCAAGAAAAAAAGCGCTATCATCCTTTCTGCGGCAATCATCATTATCGTGGCGATCGTCCTGACCGTTTTTCTGATTTCTACCGCCGGCATCAACGCCCGGGCGCAGGAGATCGAGCGGGATCTCTCCGCTGTGGAAGCCGAGGTCGATGCGATCGACTTATCCGGCATCGCCGCACTGTCGGACACCAAAGCTCTCATCGAACAATCCAAACAGCTTGCCGGCATCGGCATCGGCGGAGTGCCCATGCTGATGAACAAGCTGGAAACGGAGGAAATGCCCGGGGTAAGGAGAATGTTCTACACCGAATGTCAACGAGCAGATCGAAAAGGGCAACAAAGAATATGAAGCTTATTTTGAAAAAATCGGTTTGCAAAAGGACTATCGGGAGTGGAACCGTGAAAATAAGTACGATATGAAATTACTCGGCAACTACACAAAAAAGCTGTGATTGCCGATCGGTAAAGGCGGGGTAGGTTATGTCCAGTTTGCTGGTCATCGACGGAAACAGCATTGTCAACCGGGCGTTCTACGGGGTCAAGGCATTGACCACCAAGGATGGACGGTACACCAACGCCATCGTCGGATTTTTGAATATTCTGGCAAAGCTCCGGGAGCGCACCGACGCCACGGCGATCGCGGTGGCATTCGACCGGCACGAGCCGACCTTCCGGCACAAGGCGTATGCCGGATACAAGGCAGGGCGCAAAGGGATGCCGGATGAACTGCGTTCCCAGATGGAGCCGCTCAAAAGCATATTGCGGGCGATGGGACTGACCATCGTCGAGCAAAGCGGCTATGAGGCGGACGACATTCTCGGCACACTATCCGCCGCCGCGACTGCGGCGGGGATGCCGTGCTACCTCGCCACCGGCGACCGCGACGCGCTCCAGCTCGTGGATGAGACGGTGTGGGTACTGCTCGCCACCACCAAAATGGGCAAGCCGGAAACCGACTGCTACAACCCTGCCGCCGTCGAGGAAAAATACGGGCTTATCCCCACCCGTCTCATCGACCTCAAGGCATTGCAGGGAGACGCAAGCGACGCCATCCCCGGCGTGCCGGGCGTCGGCGAAAAAACCGCCCTCGACCTGATGCAACGCTTTGGATCGCTCGATAACATTTATGACCATATCGACACGCTCGACATCCGCGACAGCCTGCGGCAAAAACTGATCGACGGCAAGGAAAGCGCCGAAATGAGCCGCTTTCTCGGCACGATCTGCCGCACCGCGCCGATCGACACCGAGCTTGCCCACTACGCCATCGGAGAAACCGACCGCAAAACGCTTGCTACGCTGTTGCAGGAGCTGGAGCTATATAAATGGATGGAAAAGCTCGGCTTGATGGAGGAAACGGTTGAGCCGCCCGTGCAGGAGACCGTCGAGATAGTCGCCCGCCCCATCGGCGGCAATGAGGCGGCGGGCGCGATCCTCACCGCCGCGCGGCAAAGCGGCAGATGTGACCTGCTTGCCACCGTGGAGGGCGGCGAGATCACCGCGCTGGCATTGAGCGCGGGGGATGTTCTCGCCCGCGTGGATCAACTGGCGCCGGAGTATGGCGACCTTCTGGCTCTGCTGACCGACCCGACGGTGCAAAAGCGCACCCACGACAGCAAGCCCGTTTTCGCCGCATTGCTGGCGCAGGGCAAATCGCCCGCCGGCTTTGCGCTCGATACGGCGTTGGCGGCATATTTGCTCAATCCGCTGTCCTCCGACTACTCCCTCCCCCGGCTGATGCGGGACTACGGCGTTGCCGTCAGTGATGCCGAGCCGCTCCCGGGATTTTCGGCGCTCGCCGACCGGCTGACGGCGGCGGTCGAGGCGCAGGGAATGCTCTCCCTGCTCACCGAGATCGAACAGCCGCTCGCCGAGGTACTGGCTTCTATGGAAAATGAGGGCTGTGCCGTCGATCGGGACGGGATCGCCGCATTCGGGCGGGAGCTGACCGCCCGCATCGCGGAAATACAGCAAAAAATCTTTGAGACGGTGGGATACGAGTTCAATCTCAACTCCCCGAAGCAGCTCGGTAAGGCGCTGTTTGAGGATCTCGGACTGCCGTCCGGCAAAAAGACGAAAAACGGCTATTCGACCAACGCCGAGGTGCTGGAAAAGCTCCGGCACATCCATCCGGTGGTGGATCAACTGCTGGAATACCGCACGCTGTCCAAGCTCAACGGCACCTACTGCGAGGGCTTATTGAAGGTCATCGGCGGCGACGGGCGCATCCACTCGGTATTCAATCAGACCGAAACGCGCACCGGGCGCATTTCGTCCTCCGAGCCAAATCTGCAAAATATCCCCGTGCGCTCGCCGCTCGGCAGACAAATGCGGCGATTTTTCCCCGCCCGTGACGGCTGGGTGCTGGTGGACGCGGACTATTCGCAGATCGAACTGCGGGTGCTGGCGCACATGGCGAATGAGCCGACGATGATCGCCGCTTTCAACAGCGGCGGGGATATTCACCGCTCCACCGCCGCGCAGGTTTTCGGCGTGGCGGAGAGTGAGGTCACGCCGCAGATGCGCTCCGATGCGAAAGCGGTCAATTTCGGCATCATCTACGGCATCGGCGCTCACTCCTTGAGCGAAGACATCGGGGTCAGCTACACCGAGGCGAAGGACTATATCAACCGCTATCTGCGGCATTTTGCCGCGGTATCGGACTTTATGCAGAGCCGCATCGACGACGCGATCGACGCCGGCTACGCGGTGACGCTGTTCGGACGGCGTCGCCCCCTCCCCGAGCTGAAGGCCGGCAACGCGATGACCCGCAAGTTTGGCGAGCGGGTCGCACGCAATATGCCGATCCAGGGCACGGCGGCAGACATCATAAAGATCGCGATGGTGCGGGTCTACCGCCGATTGCAGCAGGAGGGGCTGAAAGCGCGGCTGATCCTGCAAATACACGACGAATTGATGGTCGAGGCTCCGCCCGAGGAGGCAGAGGTCGTTCGTGCGCTCCTGCAGGAGGAAATGGAAAATGCCGCCGCTCTGCGGGTGAGGCTCGATGTGGATGTCCATATCGGCAGAACGTGGTACGACGCAAAAGGATAAAGAATGCAAGCAAGGGCTATGGCAAATGCCATAGCCCTTGTTTTATCTTTTTTACTTACCCAAATTATCCATATGCCGTGCAATGGTCGTGATCGGCTTGCCGCCAAGCACCTCGTCGGCATTGACGGCAAAATCCCGGCAGGTCAGCTCGCGGTCGCGCAGAATGGTATCGGGGCACGCAAACTCTATTTCATACAGCCACGGCCCGTCATAGCCGACCGCACAGAGCGATGCCACCAATGTGCTCCAGTCCACCTTGCCCTCGCCGGGCATCCAATGGCGCTCATTGAGAAAATCGTAATCCGACACATGGAGCGAAACGATCCGATCCCCCACCGCCTGCACAAATGCCGCCGGGTCCTCGGTAAGCAAATGGTTGGTATCAAAGCACACCATCAGCCGATCGTCCGCTTTGATCAGGCGCAGTATTTCGCCGCTGTCCCGTCCCAAACAGGTGCGGGGCAGGTCTTCCACCAGTATCCTGCCGCCGTATTCCGCCGCACGGTCTGCCAAAATATGCAGACATTCCGCCGCGCGGCACAACCGCTCCTCCCGTTCCTCCGGGACATACGGCTCGCCGCTGGGATGGATGACATAGTTTTTGATCCCGATCTCTGCCGCAAGGCGGATATGCGCGGTCAAATGCTCCAGCGAAGTATTCCGCAGAGAGGCATCCAAAGCGGAAATGTCGATCTCCTCAAAGGGGGCAAACGGCAGATGATACGTCCACAGCCGTATGCCGTATGCATCCGCCCACCGTTTGACCGACGGCAGATCCATCTGCAAATCGAGATAGCCGACAGATACCTCCATATCAGTGATACCTGCCTCGGCGTATTGCCGGAACAGCTCCTCATCGACCGTTTTGCCGCAGGTCGAAAGTCCGATATTCCACATTTTTACGATCCCCCTTATTGCATCTGCGCCATAGATTGCTCCAACAGTGCCAGCTTCTCCTGCAATTTCTGCGCCTGCTCCCGCGCTCCGGCAACGACGCTTTCCGGTGCCTTGTCGGTGAACGCCTTGTTGTTGAGCCGGGCAAGCGTACCGTCCAGTTGCTTCTGCACATTCGCCTTTTCCTTGGTCAGACGGGCGATCTCCGCCGCCTTATCAACCAGCTCATCCAGCGGGATCTTGACCGTGGCGGCATCGGTGACGATATTCACCGTACCGGTGAGCTCAAACCGCTCGCCGATCTTCACCTCGGCGGCGGACGCCAGCCTCTGCAGGAACGGAATACCCGCCGCAAAGGTGTCCGGCACGGCGGTTTCGATGAACAGGTCTGCCTTTTTCGACGGTGGTACGTTCATCTCGGCGCGGCGGTTGCGGATGCCGCGGATAGCATCCATCACCCGCTCCATTTCCTTTTCC
>CALDHV010000068.1 GCA_937902305.1 uncultured Clostridia bacterium | reverse complement strand
GAATGAAGGGTATTCCGGCGAAAGACATCACCGCGGCAGGAAAGACCGACGCAACCGCTGCCGGCACACAAATCCAGCACCGACGGTGACGCGATGCCGGATAACCGCGACGCGGCGGCTTCACACAGCGTTTCGGTATCGGGACGCGGGATCAGCACCCCCTCGCCCACCCGCAGTGTCAGCGACAGAAAGTCCCATTCGCCGAGGATATACTGAAGCGGACAACCCGTCAGGCGTTCGTCAAGTGCCGCCTCAAGGGCAGTGCTTTGGCTCTCGGTCAGCGGCTCATCGCCGGGCAAATGCCCGCGAGCAAGTCCGCCGAAGCCCTCCAGCAGGCACCTTACGTCAAACGCGGCATCGTCGATGCCCGCCGCCGTCAGCCGTGCTGTCGCCTGCTGTGCCCATGCACGCGCCGTCACCAACGGTCAGCCTCCGGATCCTCCGGGATAACCGCCTTGAGCGCCATGATCGCACATTCGATCATACTGTCGTCCGGCTCGCGGGTGGTGATATGCTGTAGCCATACACCCGGGGCGGAAATGATTCGTGTAAAGGCGGTGTCCTTGCGCCCGGCAAGCTTGATTAGCTCATAACCAAGCCCGACGATCAGCGGCAGTAACAGCAGGCTGATGCCGGTACGGGCAAGGATATTCCATATTTTTCCGGCGACCAGCTGTGCCGGAATAAACATCATCACAAACACCGACACCAGCACCATCAAAATGAGAAACGAGGTGCCGCAACGCGGATGAAACCGGCGTTGCGCACGGACATTTTCCACGGTCAGCTCCAAGCCCTGCTCATAGCAGAAGATGGATTTATGCTCCGCACCGTGATACTGATACACGCGGCGAATATCTTTCATCAGCGCGGTCGCCGCCGGAAGCGGCATCTGCCGCATCGCCCTGTCCGCCTCGGCTTCTCTCCCGATGGTGTGTCAACCTGTACCACTCGAAGGCAAGCTCTTGCTCGATGGAGGTTTGTCCGATTCCATCCCGCTGAAGTAT
>CALDHV010000067.1 GCA_937902305.1 uncultured Clostridia bacterium | reverse complement strand
GACCGATATTTCCCGCATCAGCGTCGTTGCGGCGGTGATTGACGAGGAGGCTGAGATCGAGGAAGCGACCGTCTTTACCGCACGTTTGGAGGCGCGTGATGAAAACGGAGATGTCGTTGAGAATGTGTCGTTTGTCGGCGCGGAGGACGGCAAGATCAGTGTGACGGTGCCGGTGTTGGTTTATCGCAAGATCGATCTGTCCGCCTCTATCGCACATATTCCCGCGGCGTACCAGGGCAAGGCGCTGATCTCGTTGCGCCCGTCGTTTATGGAGGTTTGGGGTGTCGCATCGGAGCTGGACGATTATGAGGCGGCGGTTTTGCAGTCGTTGCAGGCGGATTTTGACCAACTGACCCCCGACAAGCTCGAATGGACGGTGACACCTCCGGTGGTGGAGGGAGTCCGCCCGACCAACGAAAACGAGTTGCTGACTGTCAAGGTCGCACTCAAAAATATTCACACTAAAACGGTGGATATGACCCTCAACTCCTCGAATATGTCGGTTATAAACTGTCCGGCAGGATATACCGTCAAGGCAAAGCAGAACAAGATCACCGGCATCACCCTTTGCGGCACGCAGGCACAGCTAAGTGCCGTCAATGCCGGCAAGCTACAGGTGATTGTGGACATGGAGAATACCGCAACCGCCGGTCAGCAGACCGCCAAGGCGCGTATTCAGGTGCAGGGGCAGGACGGTGTGTGGGTGTATTACGGCGAAACTGCACACGCCATTGACCTGCTGGTCACGGTATCGTAAAAAACAACAAAAAATCACCCGTCGGGTCGATGCCCGACGGGTGATTAGCTTTCTTGGTTCTTATTTCACCATCGCGGCGACTTCGCTGGCGAAATCGTCCTCGCGCTTCTGCAAGCCCTCGCCCTTTTCAAAACGGACGAACGCGGCAAGCTTCATCTCGCCGCCGGCGGCTTTCGCCTGCTGCTCGACATACTGCGCAACGGTGATGTTGCCGTCCTTGACGAACGCCTGATTGACCAGGCAGTTTTCCTCGAAATACTTCTTCATCTTGCCGACGATCATCTTTTCGAGGATCGCGTCCGGCTTGTTCGCGTTTTTCGGATCGTTCTTGATCATCGCAAGCTGGACTTCCTTCTCGTGCGCCAGCACATCCGCTGGGACACTCGCCTCATCGAGATACGGGGCATTGAGCGCCGCGATCTGCATCGCCACGTCCTTGCCGCACTCATATTCGGCATCGGTGCCGGATGCCACGGCATCCGCGTCAAAACGCACCAGAACGCCGATACGACCGCCGCCGTGGACATAAGCCACGCAATCGCCCTCATACCGGACGAAACGACGCACGCTGAGGTTTTCGCCGATGACCATAACATTGTCGCGCAGGACATCCGCCGTGGTCTGACCGTTGCCGGCATCCGCCGCCATCAGTGCATCCACATCGGCGGGGTTCTGATCGACGATGATTTGCGCGACCTGCTTGACAAACGCGACGAACTTGTCGCTCTTGGCGGCGAAGTCGGTCTCGGAGTTGACCTCGACCACGACGCCGACCTTCTTGTCGGTGTCCACGGTGGCATACGCCATACCCTCGGCAGCGATGCGGGTCGCTTTCTTCGCCTGCTTGGCGAGACCCTTTTCGCGCAGATAGTCGATGGCCTTGTCCATATCGCCGTCGGACTCCTGCAGTGCTTTCTTGCAATCCATCATACCGACGCCGGTCTTTTCACGCAGCGCCATAACATCTTTACTCGTGAATGCCATTGTTTATTCCTCCCGTGATATTATTCTGCCGCGGCTTCTTCGGTAGCGGCTTCTTCGGCAGGCGCGGCTTCCTCAACGGGCGCTCCCTGCTCACCCTGGCGCCCCTCAATGATCGCGTCTGCCATGCAGGCGGCGATCAGCTTGACGGCGCGGATGGCGTCGTCGTTGCCGGGGATGACATAGTCGACCTCATCGGGGTCACAGTTGGTATCGACGATAGCGACGACCGGGA
>CALDHV010000066.1 GCA_937902305.1 uncultured Clostridia bacterium | reverse complement strand
TAAGGCATTAGACATAATAAATGAACATTTGAAACAAAGATAAAAAAGCAGATTTACTGCAGCAATGAGTGTGCCGAGGTGATTTACAGTAAGAACCGGAAAGTAAGGTACTACAAAGAACAGATAAAACTTCAAGAGGCGAAGCAAGAAGCAAAGAAGTTGATCTTGCAATCTTTGATATGGACGGAACTCTGGTGGATTTCTTGTCCGGAGTGTCCAGGGTTGACAGCTCCATTGTGGCCGAATATGAGGGGCATTATGATGATATCCCCGGGGTGTTCTCGAAAATGGATCCCATGCCGGGAGCAATTGATGCAGTAAGAGCCCTTGCCGGGAAATATGACTGCTGGATATTGACCACAGCGCCCTGGAAGAATCCTTCCGCATGGGGCGACAAAATCACCTGGGTGACGAAAAATTTTGATGCATTGCTGTTCGGAGAATTTTTAACAGTAAGATGCCGGACAAAGTTGTCCTCTAGAATAACGACGTGGAGGTAGAATTTATGATAAAGGTCATTAGTGTCCGGTAAAATTTCAAAAAATTGCCATATAATCAATTGGTTTTCAACTCTTTACAGTGAATTTTAAATTCAACCGATTTGAATTGGCCAAATGCCTGATAATCAAACATAACCATTAATCTAGACTATTGAAATAGGCTTTTTAATAGTTAGTTTACGCGAATCATATTTTTACCGGACACACATGGATTATCTTCGCGAATTCGTTTAAAAAGAGACTGGATATCTATAAAAATTTGTCAGTCTCTCCCGCCACGTTCGGAGATGCCTCCTGCAACCTGTATTCCTTCTATATGAACAATTTCCATGGAGACCTGCTCTGGAATATTTTCAACACTTTCGCTCCGTACAAGAGAGAGACCGCTTCTTCCAGCTTGTTCCGTATGCGTCGTTTGCGTTCGGGCTGTCGGAGAGTGAGACGCGTAAAAAGACATTCCGCAGGGATTTTATGGCTGGACTTGGCGTTTCTGCAAACTTGCACGTAACGGCGCAACTGTCGCTCAACGTGGATTACCGTGGTTATCATATGGCAGGACGCAAGTATGGACACGTGCTTCAAAATCATTCCATAATCACTGACCTTTCCTTCGGTGCTGCGTATCAGATCAGGAACAAGCCATGGAAGGTTATTCAAGGTCGCACCTCACAAAGAATATGTCATACGAAAATGGAGATGCGTACGGCGGAGGTTTGGCTACGGGTTATTCAATCCTTGTCAACAGGTGGTTCAATATCGATCTTGGTGCAGGTGTGTGGGCAGGATACGACAAACCGAAAGTTGGAGACGGCAGGGCATTCGTAGGCCTTTCAGATATATCCCTGTCAGCTATGTTCGTGTTCTAGCCTTTCTTCAAACAGAACTATTTTCTACAGCTAATGTGAAAACAGTTCTGTTTGACCTCATATTTGACATAAATCCTCCCGGCCTCCTTTTCTGACTTGAGCACTTCGGCAAGAGCAGTTTTAAGATCAGAGGCCGGGATTTTTGCGTCTTTTCGGTGAACCTTGTCAAACCGTACGCAGGCAAGGTCGAAGGTGGTCCCGTAACAGTGGGATGAGTTCTCGCTGGAGTTTATGTTGACTTTCCTCAGGTTGCTTACATCCTCCCTTGTACGCAGTACGGAGGTTACGATAGGACGGTAAGGAGGCAGGCCGGCAGCCTTGAGTTTTCTTTGGAATTCCATGCAGATTGCCTCAAGTTCTTTTTTGGCCGCCGGAGTAAGATACGGAACAGAATAGGTAAGAGTCTCCACCGTATATAACTTGCACGTGGAGATTTCCCTTAATTTGGAAGTGCGGATGTCATCCCGTGTCTGGGGTGCTTCTGAAAGGCCGAACGCTTCGGCGGCTTCCATATGCTTTTGATTCAAATCATTGAATGTGCGGGAATAACGGAAACTCTCCCCTTGATAATGGTATGTCTCTTCAGAGTGATCACAGCAGACTGAGAGAACGGGCAATACAATCAGAGGAATAATCCGTACGGCTTTTTTCATACTTGACAAAGGCAATGCTCATTTTCCCTTCAATGCCCAGTGTGCAATGTCATTCCTGTGGAAGAGATTGTCGCAGTCGATGTTTCCGACGCAGGCGTAGGCGGCAGACTTTGCATCAGTCAGTTCGGACGCCCTGGCTACGCACATGATTACGCGTCCTCCTGATGTGACAAGGTGACCGTCCCTGAAGGCCGTTCCCATATGATATATGAAAGTGTCAGGAACAGATTCCCTGATTTTGATTTCTGCACCTTTCTCATAGTGCCCCGGATATCCGAGTGAGGCCAATACGACACCCAGAGTGACGTCGTCGGACCACTTCAGAAGTTTCCTCCCCTCACTTTCCCTTTCAGGGCAGTCATTGCCGCAATTCCCGGCTATGCTGTCGAATATGTCGAAGATGTCGGATTCCAGAAGCGGTAGAACCACCTCGGTCTCCGGGTCTCCGAACCTGGCATTGAACTCTATTACCTTTATGCCGTCGGCGGTTTTCATAAGTCCTCCGTACAAAACGCCGGAGAGAGGGCAGCCCTCTGCAACCATCGCGTCCGCAGCCTTTTGGAGGATGTTGTGCAGAGCGAATTCCCTGTCATCGTCAGTGATGAAAGGCAGGTGGGTATATGCACCCATGCCTCCGGTATTCGGACCTTTATCCCCGTCGAATGCACGTTTGTGGTCCTGAGACAGGGGCATAGGGTACACATCGGAGCCGTCAACGAAGGCCATGAACGAGAATTCAGGACCTTCAAGCCATTCCTCCACAACGACCTTGCCCTTGCCGAAGGTCTCATCAAGGAGCATATCCTTCAGTGCGTTCCCGGCTTCTTCGGGATTCATTGCTATAACGACGCCCTTACCCGCAGCAAGACCGTCATATTTGAGAACGGCGGGGAAGGGGCGGGAACTGACATAGTCCATTGCCTCCCCGTAATCGGTGAAGCTTCTGTAGGCGGCAGTGGGAATGCCGTACCTCTGCATCAGTTCCTTTGCGAATTCCTTGCTGCTTTCGATGCGGGTGGCGGATTTCGTATGTCCGAAGATCCTGAGCCCGGCTGCACGGAAGGAATCAACTATTCCCGCTGCCAGGGAGGCTTCAGGCCCCACTACGGTGAGGTCAATACCTTCCGAGATGGCGAATTCCTTCAGCTTCCTGACTTCAGTATCTTTGATGGCAACACATTCCGCCTGACGTGCAATCCCGGCGTTGCCGGGAGCGCAATAGATCTTTCCAACCAGAGGTGAGCGGCTGAGTGCATCAACAATTGCGTGCTCGCGACCCCCTCCGCCTATTACAAGGACTTTTTTCATATCATCAATGTTTGAAATGCCTTACTCCGGTGAACATCATTGTGATGCCAAGTTCGTCGGCTTTCTGTATGCTCTCTTCGTCGCGTATGCTTCCTCCGGGTTGCACGATGGCTGAGACTCCGTATCTTGCCGCGAGTTCGACGGTGTCGCCGAAAGGCAGAAAACCGTCAGAAGCGAGCACGAGACCTTCCGTGAATCCTGCATCTTGAGCCTGTTTCAGGGCTATTTCAGCGGAACCGACCCTGTTGGTCTGTCCGGCGCCGATTCCAATCGTGTGATTGTCCTTCACTACTGCGATTGCATTGGATTTCACGTGTTTGACAATCTTCCAACCGAAGTTGAGGTCGGAGAGCTGACCCTGTGAGGGCTTGGTTTTCGTCACGCACATATCTTCAGTTACGGTCTCTATCTGAGTGTCAAGCTGCTGTGCCAGCATTCCGCCGTTGACGCTGATGAACTGGGGAACCGGGGCCGCGGACCTTGTCATATCGACTTCCAGCACCCTGAGGTTCTTCTTTGAGGAAAGTATTTCGAGAGCTTCCGGAGTATATGACGGGGCTATGACTATTTCGAGGAATATCGGTTTCATCCCGGCTGCGACTTCTGCAGTAAGCGGCCTGTTCACGGCCACTATCCCTCCGTAGATGCTTACCTTGTCAGCCTCATATGCAGCCTGCCAGGCTTCTTCTATGGTCTTCCCGACAGCCGCTCCGCAGGGGTTCATGTGCTTGAGGGCTACGCAGAACGGCTCCTCGAAGTCCCTCACTACGTTAAGTGCTGCATTGGCATCCTGGATGTTGTTGTAACTCAATTCTTTTCCCTGAATCTGTCTTGCAAAAGCAAGAGAATACGGCGCCGGGTCCAGGGCGGCAAAGAACTTGGCATCCTGGTGCGGATTCTCCCCATAGCGGAGTCCCTGCTTCAGGTCGTATTCAAGGAAGAGTTTCTCGTTCAGGCCGGCCTGTTTCCTCATATATGTGGCTATCATAATGTCGTATTCCGCAGTATGGGTGTATGCCTTGGCGCTGAGTTTCAGGCGGGTTTCATCCGAGGTCCAACCATTGTTGCGGAGTTCGTCCAATACGGTGCCGTAGTCCGCAGGATCGCATACTATGTTGACATCCTTCCAGTTCTTCGCAGCGCTGCGGACCATTGACGGACCGCCTATGTCTATGTTCTCTATCGCATCCTCCAGGGTGACGTCGGGCTTGGCTATGGTTTGTTTGAAAGGGTACAGGTTGACGCAGACGAGTTCGATGGTCTCGATGCCGTTCTCTTTCAGTGTGGCCATATGCTCGGGGATGTCCCTGCGGGCCAGGATGCCTCCGTGGACCTTCGGATGCAGGGTCTTGACGCGGCCGTCGCAGATTTCGGGGAAGCCGGTCACCTCACTGATGCCGATGGTTTTCACTCCGTTTGCCTCAAGCAGTTTCTGCGTTCCGCCGGTCGCGATTATCTCCCAGTCCAGGGCTTGAAGGCCCTTGACGAATTCTACAAGGCCGGTTTTGTCGCTTACGCTGACCAGTGCTCTTTTTTTGTTTTTCTCCATATCTTTAATAATTACAATTTTTATTTTCTGTTCTATCAGGTATCCTGTAGTCCCAGGGGTACATTAAACCAGGGAGAAGTACCCCTGGGACTACAGGATACCTGATTGTAAGTTACAAAATATCAAAGAATCCAGGTGCTCATCAAACCAGGGAGAAGTACCCCCTGGGACTACAGGATACCTGATTGTAAGTTACAAAATATCAAAGAATCCAGATGCTCATCAAACCAGGGAGAAGTACCCCTGGGACTACAGGATACGGTTGATGGTTTCGACATAAAGCTGGTGCTCGATGACCTGACCGAGGCGATGGACCTCGGCAGGGTCGGCCCCGTCGTATTCGAATGCCCGTTGTGCTATTATCCGGCCTCCGTCAAGCGATTCGTCCACCCAGTGTATGGTGATGCCATAGACCTTGACTCCGTATTCCACAGCCTGCTCTACGGCGTGTGTGCCTTTGAAAGCGGGCAGCAGGGAAGGGTGTATGTTGATGATACGCCCTCCGTATCGTGACAGGAGTACGTCTCCTATTATGCGCATATAGCCTGCGAGGCAAATGAGGTCGATGCCTTCCGCGTCCATCCTGTCCGCTATCTCACGCTCGAAATCGGCTTTCGAGGCGTAGCTCTTCGGCGAAAACACGAAAGTGGGCGTGCCGAAGCGCTTTGCCCTTTCAAGAACATATGCGTCAGGATGGTCGCAGACTAGAAGCGCGACCACGGCTTTTATGCGTCCGTCGGCGCAGGCTGCCGCGATTGCTTCGTAATTGCTTCCGCTTCCGCTTGCGAATACAGCGAGTTTCTTCATTTCATTATGATGTTTACTCCGGGAGTGCCTGTGATGCGCCCGATTACGGATGCCTTCTCTCCGTGGGATTCAAGGATGGAAATGACCTTGTCGGCTTCCGAGCCGTCAACTGCCAGGACCATACCGATGCCCATATTGAAAATGTTGAACATTTCGCGGTGAGGGATTCCTCCCCATTTCTCCAGACATTTGAATACGGGCAGGATTTCCCACGAGCCTTCGCGGATTTCGATCCCCTGTCCGTCCTTGAGAATGCGGGGGATGTTTTCATCAAATCCGCCACCTGTGATATGGGCGACTCCGTGGACGTCGCAGTTGCGGATGACGTCCAGTACCTGCTTGACATAAATCCTTGTCGGGGTCAGAAGCACGTCTCCAAGGCGGCGTCCACCGAATTCGGCAATCTCATCCGTGTAAGACAGTCCGGCATCGGCGATTACCTTGCGGACAAGGCTAAACCCGTTGGAGTGGACTCCCGTGGATGCGATTCCAACGAGCACGTCACCTTCGGAGACTTTGCTTCCGTCTATGAGTCTGCTCTTCTCAACGACCCCTGTCGTGTACCCGGCGATATCATATTCTCCGCCTTCATACATTCCGGGCATCTCGGCAGTTTCGCCACCGACGAGGGCGCATCCGGCCTGCCTGCATCCTTCTGCCACGCCGGCGACAATGGCTTCCACCTTTGCCGGTTCATTGTGGCCTACAGCTACGTAATCAAGGAAGATAAGAGGCTCCGCCCCCTGTGCAAGTACGTCATTGACGCACATTGCAACGGCATCGATGCCTACAGTGTCGTGCTTGTCCATAGCGAAGGCAATCTTGAGTTTCGTGCCGACTCCGTCAGTGCCGCTGACGAGCACAGGCTCCTTTATGCCGAGGGCGGAGAGGTCGAACATTCCGCCGAATGAACCTATACCTCCCATCATGCCGGGGCGTCTGGTAGAGGCTACGTGCTTTTTGATGCGGCTCACGACTTCGTAGCCGGCTTCGAGATTCACTCCCGCTTTTTCATAAGTAACTGCCATATTTCTTCAGTCGTTTTCTATCGTTTCAAATAATTCAGGATCCGGCTCATACTTATAGAGGGAAGTCGGGTACTCCCCATTGAAGCAGGCCATGCATAGTTCGGAGCACCCGTTGGTCGAAGCGACGCAGGTCTCACAGGAGGCATATCCCAGGGAATCGGCCTCTATCATCCGGCAGGCCTCGTCAAGCCCCCTGTCCGAGCAGAGGAGTTCTTCCCTCGTTGACGTGTCAACCCCGTAGTAGCAGGGATGTTTCATCATCGGACTGGCTATTCGCACGTGGATCTCAGCGGCTCCTGCGGCACGCAGGAGCTTCACAATCTTGAGACAGGTTGTCCCCCTGACTATCGAATCGTCCACGAGCACCAGCCTTTTCCCGGCAACGACGCTGCGCACGGCAGAGAGTTTCATCTGCACGCTTTTCTCGCGCATTGTCTGTGTGGGTTGGATGAAGGTCCTCGCTATATAACGGTTCTTGATGAGCCCCGTTTCATATGGGATTCCGCTCTGCTCGGCGTATCCCATTGCGGCGCTCAATCCGGAATCGGGGACACCTACCACGATGTCCGCATCTGCGGGGCATTCCTTTGCAAGCCTCCGCCCGACTTCCTTGCGGAAATTGTGAACGTTGCAGCCGTCGATGTCGCTGTCAGGTCTGGCGATGTAGATATATTCCATCGAGCAGACCTTGTGCTTCTGGAAGTTCGAGTATCTTGTGCTGCGAAGGCCGTGGACGTCAAGGGTGACAATCTCTCCCGGCTCCACGTCGCGGATATATTCGGCTCCTATGAGCTCGAATGCGCAGGTCTCGCTGCTGACGACCCATCCGTCCCCCAGACGGCCGAGAGCCAGAGGCTTTATGCCGTATTTGTCGCGGGCGGCGTATATGCGGTTCTTGGTAAGGATCACGTAAGCGAATCCCCCCTCCATCATATTGAGTGCGTTCTGGATACGGAATATCCTTTCCTCCCTTCCTTCTTTCTTTATCAGGTTGGCAAGGATCTCACTGTCAGTCCTGGTGTGGAAGAAACATCCGTTGTCCTCAAGATAGTCGGACAACTGTCTGGCATTGATCAGGTTACCTTCTCCGGCTATCGCAATGTCCCCGGACTTGTGATGGAAACAAAGCGGCTGGACGTTGTCGAGACCGCCTTTGGCGGCATTGGCATACTGGGTGCTTCCAATCCCCAGGGACCCCGGTATGTCAATCACCCTGCCTTTGGAGAACACTTCTCCGGCAAGACCAAGTCCGCGGTGGTTGTGGCATACGCCTTCGTTGTCGAACACGGCGACACCTGCTCCTTCCTGACCCCTGTGCTGCAGGGCGTGGAGACCGAAATAAATTACTTGAGAGGCGTTCTGCACGCCGCAAACTCCAAAGATACTCATTGCTTCGTGGCTTTTGTCAGGCGTTTCATGACTTCCTTATAAGATGCCGTCACATCGCTGAGGTCGTGGCGGAAACGGTCCTTGTCCAGGATCCTCCCGTCGGCTTCATCCCATAGGCGGCAGTTGTCAGGGCTTATTTCATCGGCAATCATGATCTTCCCGTCCTCTGTCCTGCCGAATTTCAGTTTGAGGTCGATAAGTTCTATCCCGGCTTTGTGGAACAGTCCCTTCAGGACTTCATTCGCCTTTCCCGCGAGTTCATACATCCGGGCGAGGTCATCATATGAGGCCAGTCCCAGGGCGACCGCGTGGTGATCGTTTATCATAGGGTTGTGAAGGTCGGCGCAGTGATAACGCAACTCATACACGGTGTTCGGTATCTTTGTCCCGTTGTCAACGCCCAGCATTCTTGCAGTTGTGCCGGAGAGCCTGTTCCTTACAATCACCTGAAGGGGAATAGGCTCTATCCTGATGCACGCCAGATCCCTTTCATTCTCCTGCCTGAGGAAATGGTTGGCTATGCCTGCATCTCCCAGAGCCTTGAACGCAATTCCGGAAATCCGGCTGTTGCAGATGCCCTTTTCCTTTATCCGTGCTTTCTTTATGCCTCCGAAAGCGGACGCCTCGTCAGTGAAATGCAACAGAATCACTCCCGGCGTTTTTGTCTCGATTATTACTTTCCCGGCCATATCATTTCCAAGTGAAATATTTGACGGCATTTTCGAAGATCGGTTGACTGAGCTCTTCGTTAATGTTCCTGAACAGTCCTGTCTCATAGCGTTCGCTGTGCCCCATCTTTCCCAGGATGTGACCGTCCGGACTGAGTATCCCTTCTATGGCATAGCAGGAACCGTTAGGGTTGTAAGGGGATTCCATGGTCGGCTCTTCGGATACCGGGTCGACATACTGGAACGCCACTTGCCCGTTTTCGAACAGCTGTCCGGCCAATTCCTCGTTTACCACGAACTTGCCCTCACCGTGGCTTACCGCGATGGTGTGCAGGTCTCCCACATTCATGCCAGCCAGCCAGGGGGAGGCGACGGAAGCGACTCTTGTCGTGACCATTTGGGAAACGTGCCTGTTGATATCGTTGCGGAAAAGGGTGGGAGAATCCTTGGTGACCATCCCGAGGCGTCCGTATGGCAGAAGCCCGCTCTTTACGAGGGCCTGGAAACCGTTGCAGATGCCGAGGATCAGACCTCCCCGGTCAAGCAGTGAGTGAATGGCTTCGGCTATCCTGCCGTTGTTGAGGACGTTGGCAATGAATTTGCCGCTGCCGTCCGGCTCATCGCCGGAAGAGAAGCCTCCGCTCAGTGCCAGAATCTGACAGTTGTCGATTTCTCTCTTCATTGCGTCTATGGAGTCCAGGACATCCTTCCCCGTCAAGTTGCGGAAGACGCCGAAACGTGTCAGGGCGCCCGCTTTCCTGAAAGCCTTTGCCGTGTCGTAATCGCAGTTCGTCCCGGGGAATACGGGAAGGTAGACGACAGGCTTTTCTATCCGTGTCGCGTTCTTCATTGCAGGACGGCGGCTCCGGTCTTTTGCGGAAAGTTTGACCTTGCCTGTACCTGACGCGGCGACGCGGTCAGGATAGACGGAGGAATAACGTCCGCTCCAAGCCTCGAACAGGGCATCCGAAGATACACTCTCCCCGTTGATATGGAATTTCCCGTCCTCCCCGTCGGTGACTTCCCCGAGCAGGATGGCGGAAGGAAAGTCCAATTCTTCAGTGCTTTCGACAATAATTGATCCGTATGAAAGGTCGAAAAGTTCTTCTTCCCGTATGCCGGCCTTCACTCCGAAGGCGTTTCCGAATGACATCTTGGCAAGACCCTCTGCGACGCCGCCGAATCCTACGGCCCATCCGGAGACGATGGTGCCGGACTCAATCCTGTCGTGGACGAAGTCCCAGTTGGATTTCAGCTGCCCGATGTCCGGCATCCTGTTGGCGAGAGGCGTATGCTTTATCAGATAAATCCTGTGCCCGTCCCATTTGAATTCGGGGGAGATGACCTTCGACGCCTTCACAGCAGTTATCCCGAAGGCGATGAGCGTCGGCGGTACGCTTATGTCCTCGAAAGTGCCGCTCATAGAGTCCTTGCCTCCTATTGAAGGAAGTCCCAGCGATGTCTGCATCTTGAGCGCGCCGAGCAGGGCGGACAGAGGCTTGCCCCAGCTGTGAGGGTCCTTTGTCATCCTTTCAAAATACTCCTGATAGGAGAAACGCATCTTCTTCCAGTCACCTCCTGCAGCGACTACCTTCGAGCAGGCTTCTATCACGGAATATGCCGCGCCGTGGTAGGGGCTCCAGCTGCTGAGACAGGGGTTGAATCCGAATGCCATTATACTGGCGGTGTCGGTGTATCCGTCAGTCGGTATTTTCTGAACGGATACCTGGGTCTCGGTCGTCTGCGACATCCCTCCGAAAGGCATAAGTACCGTCGACCTCCCGATGGTGGAGTCAAACATCTCTATGAGACCTTTCTGGGAGGCTACATTTTCCGAGGACATCACCGAACACATCCGTTCCTCCAGAGTCCCGCCCGCAGGCCGGACGCAGAATGGATTGATATCGTCCACCGCCCCGACCGCAGCCTTTGAGTAATGTGTGGCACCGGCGCTGTCTATGAATTCGCGCTTCAGGTCCGCGACGAGTTCCCCGCCGCTGAACATTTTCATACGGTCGCTGTCCGTCACGTCCGCCACGTGGGTGACTTCGATGTTCTCGCTTGCGCAGTAGGACTTGAACTCATCGACATCCTTCGCTTCAACCACGACAGCCATCCTTTCCTGGGATTCGCTGATGGCGAGTTCGGTGTTGTTGAGACCGCTGTATTTCACGGGAACCCTGTCAAGATAGATGTCAAGCCCGTCTGACAGTTCCCCTATCGCCACACTGACGCCTCCTGCTCCGAAGTCGTTGGACTTCTTGATGAGCCGCGTCACCTCGGGGCGGCGGAAAAGTCTCTGCAGTTTGCGCTCCTCAGGGGCATTCCCCTTCTGCACTTCGCTTCCGCAGGTCTCCAGGGATTCTTCCGTGTGCTCCTTGGAAGAACCGGTGGCTCCTCCAATGCCATCCCGTCCGGTGCGACCTCCAAGAAGCAGGATCACGTCCCCGGCCACGGGGCTTTCCCTTCTTACGTTGTCTGCTTTCACGGCTCCGGCAACGGCCCCTACCTCAAGACGCTTTGCGACATATCCGGGATGGTAGATTTCACGGACGTGGGTCGTTGCGAGACCGATCTGGTTCCCGTAACTGGAATATCCGCCGGCAGCCTTTCTTGTTATCACCTTCTGCGGAAGTTTGCCGGGAATCGTCTCGGAAACGGGTTTGCAGATGTCTCCGGCGCCTGTCACGCGCATTGCCTGATATACATATGCCCTTCCTGAAAGAGGGTCGCGGATAGCTCCTCCGAGGCAGGTGGCGGCGCCTCCGAAAGGTTCGATTTCGGTAGGGTGGTTGTGCGTCTCGTTCTTGAACTGCAGAAGCCAACGCTCGTCCTTCCCGTCCACGTCCACGTTGATGAAGATGCTGCAGGCATTGTTCTCCTCACTCCGCTCCAGATCTTCGAGCAATCCCTTGGAACGGAGATAACGTGCCCCTATCGTTGCGAGTTCCATCAGGCACAGCCGTTTCCCGCCGCGTCCGAGTTCTTCCCTCATATCGTGGAAGCGGCCAAGTTCATCTTCTATCTCCGATTTGATGAAGGAGTCGTCCACGGTTATTTCCGTAAGTTCCGTCGTGAATGTCGTATGGCGGCAGTGGTCGCTCCAGTATGTGTCGAGAATCCTTAATTCCGTTTCCGTAGGATCCCTTTTCTCCGATGAGAAGTATTTGACGACCTCCCTGAGGTCATCGGCGTTCATGGCCAGCCCCCACTGTCTGCAGAATCCGGCGAGTTCCTCCTCCTTCATCGCGGTGAAACCTTTCAGTATTGCGACGGGCTTGACGTCAGCCTTTTCGGTCAGGTCGAGCCTGGAGAGGTCCTTCTCCCGGGATTCGACGGCATTGATGTAGTAGTGCCGGATTGCCGCAAGATTGCCTTCCGAGATGTTGTCATCGAATACGATGAGGCGGGAACTGCGGATCTTCACGTCGGCCGAAGGCTCGATCAGATGTACGCAGTCGACGGCTGACGACGCCCTTTGGTCGAACTGTCCGGGGATGTACTCGACCGCCAGATATTTCTTCCCTTCGAGAGGGAAGGAATCCGTTACGGTGTCGGTCACGGTCTCCCCGAAGACCGAATACCTGCATTTGTCAAGCAACTCGTCCGTGAATCCTTCAAGGTCATAGACATTGACGAGCCGGAGCCCTTGGATATTCAAACGGAGATTCTCGTTGAGTTCGCCCAGCAAACTCTCCGCCTCTACCCTGAATCCGTCATTCTTCTCAACAAAAATTCGGGTTGTATTTTTCATTTTGAGCCTAAATTTCGGTGTTTTCTATGGCTGCAGTCTGATTGCGGCGGAATTCAGCCAACTTGACCGCCACGTCAGAATCCCGTACGGACAGGATTGACAGCGCGAGCAGGGCCGCGTTCTTGGCGCCGTTCACCGACACTGTAGCGACGGGAATGCCTGACGGCATCTGAACGATGGAGAGGAGTGCGTCCATCCCGCCGAAGGCCTTGCCGTTGATAGGGACGCCGATTACGGGAAGGGTGGTGTACGCTGCCGTCACTCCCGGAAGATGGGCGGCCCCGCCGGCCCCCGCAATGATGACGTCAATGCCTCTCGACCTTGCCGATTCAGCCCAGTCGGCGAGGAGGTGAGGGGCACGGTGGGCACTGATGACTTTCTTCTCATACTGGACGCCGAACTGGTCCAGAACGGCGAAAGCAGCCGACATGACTTCCAAGTCACTTGTCGACCCCATTATTATTCCGATTTTCATAGCCCTATGCGAAGAATAGTTTGGAAAGGGTCATCGGGTCTATGTACTTGCCGTCCTTGTAGACCCTCATATTGCCGGATGCTATCTCGTCGATCAGCATCACTTTCCCGTCAGGAGCGTATCCGAATTCGAACTTGATGTCGTAGAGGTCGAGGCCTTTTGCCTTGAGGTCGTCAGCCACGATCCGGGTGATTTTCTGAGTCTGGGCCTTGATGTCCTCATACTGCCCTTCAGTCATTATCCCAAGGGCTACGAGAGCGTCCTTGGTCACGAGAGGATCTCCTTTTTCGTCGTTCTTGAAAGTGGTCTCCACATATGCGGGAAGGTCGGAACCTTCTTCGATATATTCGCCGTATCTTCTGATGAAGCTGCCGACGGCCTTGTAGCGGCAGATGACCTCGAGGCCCTTGCCGAACACCTTGGCGGGGAGCACCTCCATCGTCGTTTCGGCGAGGTCGGCGCTGATGAAATGGGTCTTGATGCCGGCGGCATTGACCTTCTCGAAGAAGTAGACGGACATCCGCAGGTTGACATCGCCCACCCCGTCGATGGTCAGACCGACCGCGTTCTCACCCGGGTCGAACACGCCGTCCTTGCCGGTACAGTCATCCTTGAACTTCAGCAGATAATTGCCGTTGTCCAATGCGAAAACGTCCTTTGTTTTTCCGGTGTAAACCAATTTCTTTGCCATAGTGAAACGCTCCTTTTATGATAATTTTTTGATAAACGGTGATTACAGCTTGGATGCGATGGCGGCATCCTTTTCCAGCACACGGGCGGCATCGGCGGCGCGCTTTTGGTCAAGCTTTGCCGCGAGCGCGTCATCCCCGACCGCGAGGATCTCGGCGCAAAGTAAGGCGGCATTGGCGCCTGCGTCGATGGCGACCGTTGCCACGGGTATGCCGGAGGGCATTTGTACGGTCGAGAGCAGGGCATCAATGCCGTCGAGTGCTTTGGACTTGCAGGGGATCCCGATGACCGGGAGAGTGGTATTGGCGGCGATGGCACCGGCGAGGTGCGCCGCCATACCGGCGGCGGCAATGATGGCGCCGAAGCCGTTTCCCCGCGCATTGAGCGCGAAATCGCGCGCCTGCGCAGGGGTGCGGTGCGCGGAGTAGATATGCACCTCGTAGGGAATATCCAGCTCCCGCAGGGTGGCGATCGCTTTTTCGAGGATCGGCAGATCGCTGTCGCTCCCCATCACGATCCCGACTTTTTTCAACATACGGTATCAGTCCTTTCCGGAATATTTGACCAAAAAAACAAAAAAGGCGCACTATCGCCCCGAGAAAGGGGTTTTAGTGTGCCCAGACGGTCGGCAAAGGGGAAAATCCCCCGAAAAAGCCCTCTGTTCCTCCGTGGTGCTCCACGAAAATCCGTCAGTCGCAAAGAGCCGATCTGTTTGTCTTTATTATAACAAACAAACCCCGTCAAGTCAAGTGCCGAAAGAACATTTTTCTTGCTTTTTTGCAAGCTTTACGGGTCGAGCTTGCGGCGGTAGCGGGAGGGCGAACAGCCGAACCGCACCGAAAAACGCCGCGAAAAATAGAACGGGTCGCAGAAGCCCAGACGGTCGCTGATGACCCCGATCGGCTCCTGCCCGGTGCGGAGCATCTGCTCGGCGGAAAACAGCACCCGCTCGTCGATATACCGCCCGAGCGGCATCCCCACCTCGCGGCGGAATTGCCGTTGTAGCGCGGTGGGAGACAGAAACAGCCGCTCGGCAAGCGTGCGCACCGTCAGATCGGCACGCAGGTCGCTCTCAATCAGCCGGAGCGCCCGGCATACCGGCTCGCTGTATTCCCGTATTTCGCCCAGCGCGACGCCGTCCAGCAGAGGGGTGACGATACCGTACAGCCAGGTTTTCAGTCGCACCGCGCTCATCACATCTGCCCGGCGAAGCTCCGCCACCGCCCGTTCGATCTCTGCCGTCTGCCCCGGGATGACGCGCACCGTGCCGATCGCGCTCAGCAGGTCAAAGCGGTCGTACCGCATCAGGTTGAGGTGGACATACAGCTTTTCCATCGCCGCGGGACAGCCGTAGGAGAAGGTCACGCCGGCGGGGATCACATACACATTGCCCGGCAACAGCTCGACGGTCTGTCCGCCGACCCTGACCCAGCCGCGCCCCGAGCGCACGGCGTAAACGCGCGTGAACGGGGAGCACACCCCGTCGCTGTGCCAGCGGTCATCCAGCACCGCATACGCGAGGGAGGAGATATTCATATTCAGCCGGTCAGTCTCCTGCAACAGCCGTTGGCTTTCTTTTATATCCATATAATAGTACCTCCGTGATGCATATTTTTCCGCCCGGCGGGCATACTGCACCGAAAGGGGGGCGGCGCATGGAACGGGAAATGACGGTGTGGCAACGGCTCACCGCGCTGACGGCGGAGGGGCTGTGCCTGTTGGCGGTATTGCTTCCGCGTCTGGCGGAAATGCTGGTATCGCCCTATTGGACGCGGGAGCGTCTGTTGCTGACGGCGGCGATCGCCGTGGTGCAGGACATCCTGCTCGCCCCGGTATGGCTCGGGCGGGAAGCGCTGTATCTGCGTTTGTGCCGCCGATCCGGGTCGCTCTCGCTCGCCGCGATGACGCCCGGCTTTCGCCGCTTCGGAGCGGCGGTTGGCTGGCGCATCCGCCTATGGCTGCGGCGCGGGGTCGCGGCGGCGGCGGTGATGCTCCCGACGGCGTTGCTGTGGAGCTACGCCACCGTATCCGCCCGTACCGCAACATCCTCGGTGACGACACTTCTCTGCTTCTTCGGCGGATGCGGGTGGGCGTTGTTCGGCGGGGTGCTGGCGGCGGTGTATTTCTGCCGTTATGCGCCGGTGGCGCTCCTGCTACTGGACGGATGCCCGGTCGGCGCCGTTGCCGCGCTGTCGGCACGGCTGATGCGGGGACACCGGGCGGAGTATGTCGATTTCCTCGGGCACTGGATCGGGCGACTGGCGGCGTGTCTGCTGATCGTGCCGGCGATCTTCTTTCTGCCCCGCTTTCGCGCGGAGCGCACCGCCCTGCTGCGCGGGTGGTTAGCCTAACGGCGACGCTTGGGCGGGCGGCGCACCGGATCGGGCGCAACAAGGCAGTTTTTGCCGGTGCCGATGAGGTCGGTACGCCCGGCTTTTTTGAGCGCCGCCAACACGAGCGGACGGTTTTCGGGGCGATAGTATTGCAGCAGCGCCCGTTGCTCGGCTTTTTCGCGCGGGGAGCGCGGGACATACACCGGCTTCATCGTCATCGGATCCAGCCCGGTGTAAAACATACAGGTCGATACCGTCCCCGGCGTGGGGTAAAAATCCTGCACCTGCTCGGGGTGCAGTCCCTCCCTTTTTAGGAAAAGGGACAGCTCGATGGCGTCCTCGATCGTACTGCCGGGGTGGGAGGACATCAGGTACGGCACCAGATATTGCGGCTTGCCGGCGCTTTTAGTCAGCTCATAAAACCGCTTCTTGAACTTTTCGTACACCTTGAACGGCGGTTTGCCCATATAGCCGAGCACCCGGTCGGAGACGTGCTCCGGCGCGACCTTGAGCTGACCGCTGATGTGATGCGCGATCAGCTCCTTGAAAAACCGCTCATCCGGGTCGGCGATCAGGTAGTCAAACCGGATGCCGGAGCGTATGAACACCTTTTTGACCCCCGGCACCGCGCGCAGACGCCGCAGCAGTGCCAAATAGTCGCTGTGATCGACCTTGACCGCCGGACACATCTCCGGGGCAAGGCATTTTTTATCCTTGCAGACACCGCGGGTGCGCTGTCCCTCGCAGGAGGGGAAGCGAAAATCGGCAGTTGGGCCGCCGACATCGTGGATATAGCCCTTGAAATCCGGCATTTGCGCGATCCTTTCCGCCTCCGCGACCACACTGTCGTGACTGCGGGAGGAAACGGTACGCCCCTGGTGGTAGGCAAGCGCGCAGAAATTGCACGCACCGAAGCAACCGCGATTGTGTATGACGGAAAACTTGACCTCGGCGATGCCGGGGACGCCGCCGAGTGGCTCATAGCACGGGTGGTAGTCCCGCATATACGGCAGGGCGTACACCGCGTCCATTTCCTCCGTCGTAAGCGGCAAAGAGGGCGGATTTTGCACCAAAATGCGGTCTCCGTGACGCTGGATGACGGTCTTGCCGCGCACCGCGTCGTGCTCCTGCTGTTGGATGCGGCAGGATATGGCATATTGCTTTTTGCCGCTGTCGGTGGGGGCGCTGACCAGCTCGTAGGACGGACACTCCGCCGCCGGACGCGGCTCATAGTCGCGTGTTGCCACGGCATAGCAGGTGCCGCGAATATCGTGCAGGGAGCGTATATCCTCACCCGCGCCGAGACGGTCGGCGATCTCGACGATATGGCGCTCGCCCATACCGTACATCAGCAGGTCGGCACCGCTGTCGAGCAGGATGGAGGGGCGCACGCGGTCGTCCCAATAGTCATAGTGCGCAAACCGCCGCAGGGATGCCTCCAACCCGCCGATGGCGATGGGCGCATCGCCGAACAGACGGCGCAGGGTGCGGCAGTAGGTTATGGTGGCCCGGTCGGGGCGCAAGCCCGCTTTGCCGCCGGGGGAATAGGCATCCTCACTGCGCATACGCTTGGCGGCAGTGTAGCGGGCGACCATCGGGTCGATATTGCCGCCGTTGACCAGAAAGGCGAGCCGCGGACGCCCGAAGCGACGGAAATCGGCATCGGACTGCGGTTGCGCGATGATGCACACCCGCCAGCCGTGGCTTTCCAGCACACGGGAAATGATGGCGGTACCGAAGCTCGGGTGATCGACATAGGCGTCCCCCGTGATGAGGACAAAATCGGGCGCGTCCCATCCGCGTTCGCGCATTTCCTCTGCGGTGATCGGTAAAAACGGCATAGCATCAGCTCCTTTGCGGGTGTTGTATGGATATATCATAGCATATTTTTTCATCAAAAACAAGACAAACGGTGCGAATGTACGCTTCCGATGCGCACAAGCCGAAACCGCGCCCGGTGCGTCAAGGATGCCGCACCCTACGGCACAGTTCGGGTGGGCGTGCAAACCTCCGGCTACGCAGAAGCCAGACAAGACTCCTCCTGTGCAAGGGGAGCTATCAAAACGCAGTTTTGACTGAGGGGTTGTCGTGATTTGTACAGACCTCCGGCATACGCACAAACCAAAACCCTTATCATCTAACGTCTAGCGTCTAAAACGGTCGGTGACGACACGCGAACGGGTAAATTGTGCCGATCACAAAAAAATCCTTGTCAGACGGCGCAGGATCGTGTATAATGATATTTGTAAAAAGTTTGCCGGGAGGGTCGGTGCGATGCGGTTCGGAGATTTCGTCGGAAATGCGGACGTCAAAGCCCGTCTGTCCTCGATGGTCGATGCCGGGCATTTTCCGCACGCGCTATTGCTGGAGGGCGAGCCGGGCAGCGGACGCAAGACGCTGGCAATGACGGTCGCGCGTGCCGCGGTCTGCCGCGGTAACGGCGAAAAGCCGTGCGGCATCTGCGCGGCGTGCATCAAATCCGCACACCCCGACATCACGCTTTACGGCGGGGACGGCAAGCCCATTTCGGTCGATACCGTCCGTGACCTGCGGCAGGAGGCGTTCATCCTGCCCAATGAGTCGCCCTACCGGGTGATGATCCTGGCGGACGCGCAGACGATGACCCCGCAGGCGCAGAACGCCCTGCTCAAAATACTGGAGGAGCCGCCGGCGCACGTGCTGTTTTTCCTCACCTGCGAAAATCGCGCAGAGCTACTCGAAACGATCCGCTCCCGCACGGTATGCCTGACCCTGCAACCGGTCGGCTGGGAGGATGCCGCCCCGCTGTTGCGGGCGCGTCTGCCGCAGACCGATCCCGAACAGCTCCGACAGGCGCACGCGCTATTCGGCGGGCGCATCGGCAGGGTGCTGGACGGCGTGACGGACGGCACCTTCCGGCGGGCAACCGAGCTGATCCCGCGCTTTGCGCTCGCGCTCATCGCGCCGCAGGAGCTGGACTTACTGCTGTTGACCGGAGAGCTGGAAAAAGACCGTGAGCTGACCGCCGGCGTGCTGGCGGGCTTGCAGGTCGTCCTGCGGGACGCACTGGCGATCCGTTATGGCAGTCCGACCCGTCTGTCTACCGCGCCGCAGGCGGCGCAAAAGCTGGCAAACCGTCTGCCCGGTAATCGCCTGATGGCGTTGACCGAGCAAACCGAGGCGCTCGGGCGTGACCTGGAGCGCAATATGAACAACACGCTGTTTCTGACCCGGATGGCGGCCTGTCTGCGCCGCGCCGCCGGAAACTGACCGAAAGGAAGATGACATCATGGGAATGATGGTTGGCATCCGTTTCCGCGATAACGGAAAGGTGTATGACTTTGACCCGCGGGAGCTTTCCCTGCTCCCCGGCGAGCTGGTGATGGTGGAAACCGCCCGCGGTATTGAATGCGGCGAGGTGGTGCGCGGCAGTCGCTCGACGACGGATGATCGGGAGCTTAAACCTGTCCTGCGCCGCGCGGACGATGTGGATCGTCGCCGCGCCGCCGAAAAAGCCGCCAAGGAGCAGGAGGCACTGGCGACCTGCCAGAAAAAGATCGAGGAGCACGGACTGGATATGAAGCTCGTGGACGCGGAATACGCCTACGACAATTCCAAGATCTTGTTCAATTTCACCTCCGACGGGCGGGTGGATTTCCGCGCACTGGTCAAGGATCTGGTGGGGATTTTCCACACCCGCATCGAATTGCACCAGATCGGCGTGCGCGATGAGGCGAAAAAGCTCGGCGGCATCGGCATTTGCGGGCGGCCGTTCTGCTGTGCGCAGTTTTTGCCGGATTTTCAGCCGGTGTCCATCAAAATGGCAAAGGAGCAGGGCTTGTCGCTCAATCCGACCAAGATCTCCGGCTCCTGCGGACGGCTGATGTGCTGTCTAAAATACGAGCAGGATACATATGATGAACTGATCAAGATCAGCCCGCGCATCGGCGCGACCGTGATAACCCCGGAGGGGCGCGGTACCGTGACCGACTGTGCGCTGTTGACCGGGGTGGTCAAGGTGCAATTGGATAAAGCTCCGGATTCCCCGCCGGTCGAAATGCGGCGGGAGGACATCAATATCCTGCGCAACGGGCGGTTTGCCGACAAGGAGGAGGCGCCCGCCGCTTCGCAGACGGAGACACCCGCCGCGCCGAAGGAGGAGCCGAAGCCGGCTTCCAAGCCGGCACAGCCCGCCGGCAACGCCGAGGGCAACGGTCAGCGGCGCAATCGTAACCGCAACCGCAATCGCAACCGCAATCACAATCGCCGCCCGAAAGAGGAATAAATCGGCGGATTTCGACAAATAACGGAAAAAACGCAAAAAAAGATTGCTTTTTTTGCAATCTATGATATGATTAACCTATGAAACAGAATAGGAGGTGTAGTTTCCATGGCCTACAAGATTTCTGATGAGTGCATCGCTTGCGGTGCCTGCGCGGAGGGTTGCCCGGTCAGCGCGATCAGCGAGGGCGACGGCAAGTATGTGATCGACGCGGATGCCTGCATCGAGTGCGGCGCGTGCGCCGACAACTGCCCTGTCGGTGCTCCGGCGGCGGAATAAGCACAAACGAAATTGCCGGACGGCCTTGCGCTGCCCGGCAATTTTGATATGAGAGGAACGGCGGATATGGAACAGTGGCAACCCATCGCGGGTGAGACCCGCATCGCGGTCAGCGCGGAGCATCGGTTCGGCGCGGATGCGCTGATGCTGGCGCATTTTGCCGCGGTGAAGCGCTCAGAGACGGTCTGCGACCTCGGTACGGGGTGCGGCGCGATCGCATTCCGCGTTTGTTGCCGCGCCGAGCCTGCCGCCGTCCACGGCGTGGATATTGCACCGGCGGCGATCGCGCTGGCACAGCGCTCTGCGGCGGCGTATACCGGGGCGGTGCGCCCGACCTTTGCGGTGGGCGACTGGTATGACCCCCGTAATATCGGTGCGGCGGGGAGCTTTCGCCGCGTGATCTGCAATCCGCCGTATTTCCCGCCCGGGAGCGGTAAAATGAGTGCCGCACCCGCCGCCGCGACCGCGCGGCACGGGGCGGAGGACACCCTTGAGGCGGTTTGCCGCGCCGCCACGTGGCTGATACCGAACGGCGGGCATTTTTGCCTGTGCCATCGCCCGGAGCGGCTGGCGCAGGTGATGGCGGCACTGGCGCAGGCGGGGCTTACCCCCAAGCGTCTGCGCACGGTCAGCGCCCGCGCGGATGCCACACCGTGGCTGATGCTGGTCGATGCCGTCAAGGGCGGCAAGCCGGGGCTTGTCTGGGAGCCGCCGCTGGCGGACGGAACGCCGGAGATGGCGGCGATATACGGAAACGGAGGAGCGGTATGAATGAAGCGACAACGGGCAGACTGACCCTGGTGGGGACACCCATCGGCAATTTGTCGGATTTTTCACCCCGCGCGGTCGAGGCGTTGCAGACCTGCGATTTTATTGCGGCGGAGGATACCCGCGTGACGCTGAAGCTACTCAACCATTTCGGGATCAATAAGCCGCTGGTCAGCTATTTTGAGCATAATAAGCGCGAGCGCGGCGAGAAGATCGTCGCCCGCCTGCTGGCGGGAGAGAACGCCGTGCTGGTGACGGACGCGGGGATGCCCGCGATCTCCGACCCCGGGGAGGATCTGGTCGCGCTTTGCCACGCGCAGGGCATCCCGGTGGGGGTCGTACCCGGCCCGACGGCTATGGCGACGGCGTTGGCGGTCGCGGGATTGCCGACCGGACGGTTTACCTTTGAGGGTTTTTTGAGCGTCACCAAGCGCAGTCGGCGGGAGCATCTTTCGTCGCTGACCGACGAGCGGCGCACGATGGTATTTTATGAGGCACCGCATAAGCTGGTCGCCACTCTGCAGGATCTGCTGGAAATGCTCGGTGACCGGCAGGTGGCGCTGGTGCGGGAATTGACCAAGGTGCACGAGGAGGTCATCCGCACGACGCTGGCAGAGGCGGTGGAACGGTATACGACCGGCGGCGATACGCCGCGCGGCGAGTATGTGCTGGTGGTGGCAGGTGCCGCCCCGGCACAGGCTAAAGAGGTGCCGGTGCCGGATGCGGTGGCATTGGCGCGGGAGTATGTGGAGGCGGGGGCTTCTGCCTCCGAGGCAGCCAAGCGCGCCGCCGCCGAAACCGGAATGAAAAAGGGAGATATTTACCGCCGCCTGACGGCAAACGATGCCGAATAGCGTCGGCGGCTTGCACGGTGGAGCTACCGCGTAGGGGCGAGCAGTGCACGGTCAGCGACAGCACGGTGCGTCGAGGACGCCGCACCCTACGGTACGGTATTCCGGCTACGCAGAAACCAAAGCTCTCCTCATATAGCGTCTAACGTCTAACATCTAACGTCTAATCAAAAAGGAGCGATTTTTATGAACCCGACCGAATTGATCATCCTGATCGTACTGGCGGCGCTGGTCGTGCTGGCGCTGTCGCTGGGCAAAAAACGGGGCGACGACAGCCGCTCCGCCCGCATGATGAAAAAGTACGAAACCATGACCCGGGAGGTTTTTGACAGCATCCCGGAGGGGGAATATACCGAAGCGATGGTCTGCCACGTGCTGGCGCAGACCACCACCAGCCGGCACCCCGACCCGCTGGCGTGTCTTGCGGATATGAGCCACGGGTATACGGTCGCCTATTGCGTGTGGCTTATCTGCAAGGAGCTGGCGACGGCGGATTTTGCCACGCTGATGCAATCGCGCTCGCGTGACGCGCTGGAGCTGGCGGCGGACGGGATGGATGCCGTCGGCGCGCCGGAGAGCGCCGCCGCTCTGCGCACCCTGCAGACGGCGTATGCCGCCGACATCGCCGAGGAGACGTACGACACCGCCGCGGCTTATAAGGCGGCGGAGGAAGCATTCCATACCGCAGTGGTGAAGGAACAGCCGCTCGGCTTGTGCGAGGGCTATATCGTTGACCACGCCGACGAGCTGATCGACGACCCGCAGGCGGCGGAGGTATCGGACGAATTACCGCCGCAGGAGCCGTAACAGCCCCTCTGCCCATTCGACGAGCTTGAAACGCACCGTGACGCGGGTGCCGCGCACCAGCTTTTGCTGTCCGGGCGACAGCGCGTCACCGAGCGCATCGTCGCGCACGGCACAGCCGAGACAGAGCGTCGGATAGACGACGCACCACCAGTTATGCCCCGCTCCCGCGCCGATGGTCAGACGCACCGCGTCGTACATACCGGCGGGCAGGGTAATATCGCCGTATTGCCGGGTGGTGAAATACATCCGGCAGAGGGTCGCTTTGACTGGATAGCCATAGCCCGCCTCCCGCACCGCGTCGGTCGCGGTCTGCTCGAGGAAAGGCAAGGCGTTTTCCGCGAGGAGGAGCGCCTCATCGGTGCTTTGCGCCGTGTCGAGGAAGCCGGCGGCGGCTTCGGTCACGGCATCGCGCACCGCGAGCTTCAGCTGTTGGTCGGCAGGGCTGTCGGAGTTGGCGAGGATGTGCAGACGCACCACCCGATCACGAACACCGGCACAGGTGCCGTAGAAGCCGCACGCAGTCAGCAGGATGCACAGCGCCGTGCCGCCCGCCAGTGCGCGGAGCAGGCGTTCCCGGATGGGATGCGCCGCGTGTGCCGCCCTGCGATGTACCGGCGCTTTGGGGGATCGTGCCAAAAGATTTTTGCGTGCCAAAAGTGCGAGGCTTGACCGCACTATCTTAAATCGTGCCAAAAGATTTTTGCGTGCCAAAAGTGCGAGGCTTGACCGCACTATCTT
>CALDHV010000065.1 GCA_937902305.1 uncultured Clostridia bacterium | reverse complement strand
CACGATCCGGGCGAATGCCCGCTTCTTTGCGAGCGAAGACGAGGTGCCGCGGCAGGCGGTGACGATGGGAATGATCTCCATTATGCAGGCACGCAAGATTCTGCTGATCGCCAACGGCGCCGCCAAAAAGGAGATCGTGCAGAAGGCGTTTTACGGGGCGATCACGCCGCGTATCCCGGCATCGATTTTGCAGTTGCATCCGGATATTACTGTGATCTACAGCGAAGAGTGAGGTGCCGGTATGTACAGAGTCGGCGTGGATCTCGGCGGCACAAATATTGCCGTCGGGATCGTCAATGAAGCGTATCACATCCTCGGTCGCGCATCGGTCAAGACTGCTTTGCCGCAACCGGCAGAGGGCATCTGTGATCGAATAGCCGAGGCGATCCGGCTGGCGGCGGCAGATGCCGGCGTGGAGCTTTCGCAACTCTACGGTATCGGCATCGGCTCTCCGGGGCTGATCGACCCGACTGCCGGTGTGGTGATATTTGCCAATAATCTCGGCTTTGACAATGTGCCGCTTGCCGCGATGGTGAGCGACCGGGTCGGCGGCTTGCCGTGCTCCGTCGGCAACGATGCCAATGCCGCCGCCTACGGCGAGTTCATCGCCGGATCGGGTAAGGGGACGACCAATTTCATTATGGTGACGATCGGCACCGGCATCGGCGGCGGTATCATCATCAACCGGCATATTTACGCCGGGAGCAATCACGCGGGCGGCGAGATCGGGCACATCGTCATCGAGTCGGACGGCTTGCCCTGCTCCTGCGGCAAGCGCGGGTGCTTTGAACGGTATGCCTCCGCTACCGCGTTGATTGAACAGACCAAGGCGGCGATGCAGGGCGACCCGCACAGCAAAATGTGGGAGCTTTGCGGCGGCGATATTGACCGCGTATCGGGGCGCACGGCATGGGAGGCGCGGGCGCAGGGCGACGCGACTGCCGCCGGGGTGGTGGAGCAGTATATCCGCTATCTGTCGGTCGGCGTGTCCAGCATCATCACGATTTTCCAACCGGATGCGCTTTGTCTCGGCGGTGGCGTATCACTGGAGGGGCGCGGGCTGACCGATCCTCTGCACGAGTTGATCTACGAGACCTCATTTTTGCAAAGCATCAAGGAGAAAAGCGTCATTACTACCGCGACCCTCGGCAACGATGCCGGGATCATTGGTGCTGCGTTTTTGCCGGACGCGAACTGAATAAAAAGGCTTGTACCGATTTGACAGTCGGTACAAGCCTTTTTTATGTGGAAAATTGTGGCGCGTGAAAAGTTTTTTATACAAAATATCACTTTTTTGTCGGATTGGGTTGCATTTCACCACAATATATGGTACACTGAACTAAATATAACATCGGTATTTGTCAAATGATGCGAAAGGGTGGCATTTTATGACCGAAAATGAGCGTCGGGAGGATTATATCGTCGGGCGCAATGCCGTGACGGAGGCACTCCGCTCCGGTCGTGCCATCGACAGCGTGATGGTCGCCCGTGGCGAGCGCACAGGGAGCATCGGCGCAATTTTTGCGAAGTGCCGCGATGCGGGCATCCCGGTCAAGGAGGCCGATATACGCAAGCTGGACACGCTGGCGCAAAATCATCAAGGAGTTATCGCGGTCGCGGCGTGCAAGGAGTATGCAGAGCTGGAAGACCTGTTCGCGCTGGCGCAGGAGCGCGGCGAGCCGCCGTTTTTCATCATTCTGGATGAGCTGGAGGATCCGCACAATCTCGGTGCGATCCTGCGTACGGCGGAGGCGGCGGGCGCACACGGCGTCATCGTTCCGCGCCGTCGCTCGGTTGGCTTGACCGGAACGGTGTATAAGGCATCAGCGGGTGCGGTCGAGTATGTGCCGGTGGCACGTGTTACCAATATTACCGACACGATCAAGGAGCTGAAAAGCCGTGGCGTGTGGATATATGGGCTGGATATGGACGGACAGACATGGTGTACGTCCGATCTGACCGGCGCGATGGCGCTGGTGGTCGGCTCGGAGGGACGCGGGATCAGCCGCCTGGTGCGGGAAAACTGTGATTTCGTTCTGTCCCTGCCGATGAACGGTAAAATCAACTCTCTCAACGCTTCGGTGGCGTGTGGCATTGTTTTGTACGAGGTGGCGCGGCAACGCCGGGGCATCACGGCGAAAAATTAACGGATATTCAGAGAAAGGGCGGGCATGACCATGAGTGACGAACGACCCATTGATCTTGACGAGCTCATCAATTCCATATTGCAGGATAAGGCGGAAAGAGCCGATGCGGATGACACAGCGGGTATTTCCGTAGATGACATTTTACCGTCGACGGACAGTGCCTCGCCGGCACAGGGTGAGGTTTCGCCGCCGGTCGAGACACCGGAGGAGCTTCCCGCTGTGCAATCGGTCGAGACACCGATCCCGCCGTTACCGGAAATCGCCTTAGAGGAGGAACTGCCTCCGG
>CALDHV010000064.1 GCA_937902305.1 uncultured Clostridia bacterium | reverse complement strand
CTGTGACGGGGCGCATAACCGAGCCGACGGTCAGACAGTTGAAGTAGTCATCGACGAAGATCAGCACACCGAGCGCGATGGTGGCAAGCTGGGCACCGATGCGGCTCTTGATGTGCTTGGACGTCCAGCGCCCGAACGCCGCCGAGCCGCCGGTCTTATTCATCATCGCCACCAAGGCACCAAGCAGGACAAGGAAGATAATAATACCGATATTATACTCGTCGGCAACGGTGTTGATAAAGCCCTCCTGGAAAACGTGTACCATCGTTGTTTCCAGATTGAAGTTCGCATAGATCAACCCACCGGCAAGAATACCGACAAACAGCGACGAATACACCTCTTTGGTGATGAGCGCCAGCAGAATGGCGATCAGCGGCGGCACAATAGACAGCAGCGTCGCATAGGCGGGGATGTCCTTGCGCACGGTTTGGAGCGCGGTCTTGATATTCGTTTCAAAATCCGCGTCGTCGGTCAGATTGTCCGCGTAGTTATCCACATACTCCGCGGCGACCTCGGGATCGGTCAGGTCGGGGCTTTCCCCCTCGGCGGAAACCATCATCGCACCCAATGCACACAGCAACAGGGCGATCAAGGCTATCACGCACAGCTTTTTGACGGTTCTCATTTGTTTTCCTCCCAATAAAAAATCCGTGAGCGCGGTACGCGATCACGGATCACAACAAATCACTGTTATGCGTGATAGCGCTCCACATCTACTGTGACAGTGTGCGGCATATTCTGACGCACCCCAGCCATCACCGCGCGGGAACACGGTCATCGCTTCGGCGATCCCGCCTTTCGCGTGCGGCTTCCCGGCCGCTGATCACGCTACTTATCAAGATCGCACCTCTATCTCACGCAACAGATTATACACCTTTTTTTGGAAAAGCGCAAGTTCTTTTTGAAAAAGACGGATTTTTTATGAAAAAAACCTTGACATACGCGCTCGAGCGTGTTAGTATGTTACCACGTTGTAACAAGGAGGGATATTATGCCGGTCAATGAAAGCGCATCCATACGGCGTTTATTTGAGGTGATCGCCGCGATCGACTCACCGGAGGAATGTGCGCATTTTTTCAACGATCTGTGCACGATCAAGGAAATTGCCGATATGGCGCAACGGTTGGATACGGTCATTCTGCTGGATCGCGGAGTGGCATATCAGCAGATCTCCCGTGAGCTGGGGGTCAGCACCACCACCGTCACCCGCGTCAACCGCTCTTTGAAATACGGTGAAGGCGGCTATCAGGCTGTCCTTGCACGGCTGAAGAATAAGCCGAAAAACGACGACTGAAGAAAGGTACTGTTTGTATGTATATCGACGACTGCATTTTACAGGGACAGGAAAAAATCCTGCTCTCCCTGCGGGCGGTTTATCTGAAATACGGATATTCCCCCTATCGGATGAGCAAGTTCGAGGAATACGATCTGTATGCCGGCAACAAGGATTTTCTGGTATCGGATAATGTCATCACCTTTACCGACACCGGCGGCAAGCTGATGGCGCTCAAGCCGGATGTCACGCTATCCATCATCAAGAACAGCCCCGACGAGCCACAGACCACCAAAAAGGTGTTCTACAACGAAAACGTGTACCGCGTCTCCAAAAGCACCGGCTCCTTCAAGGAAATTATGCAATCCGGTGTCGAGTGCTTCGGCAGGGTCGGCACGGCGGAGATCTGCGAAACGCTCTCCCTCGCCGCCGAAAGTCTGCGATTGCTTTCCGCCGGCGCGGTGCTGGTGCTGTCCGACCTCGACCTGCTGTCCGACACCATCCGGCGGCTTAATCTCCCCGCCGACCGGCAGGCGGCACTTTTCCGCGCGATCGGGGAGAAAAACCGCCCTGTCATCGACGCGCTCTGCGCCGACAGCGCGGACACCAAAGCCGCGGATACCCTGCGGGAGCTGACCGCTCTGCGCGGGACGGTGCCGGATGCGCTGGCAAAGCTGGATGCGCTCCTGCCGTCGGACGACGACATCTATGCTCGTTTCCGCGCGGTGCTGGTGCGGCTGGGCAATGACCCGGTATTTTGCGTCGATTTCTCCGTCACCGGCGATACCAACTACTACAACGGCATCGTGTTCAAGGGCTTTTTGCGGGATATTCCGGTCGATGTGCTATCCGGCGGTCAGTACGACCGGCTGATGCACAAGCTCGGGCGAACCTCCGCCGCCATCGGCTTTGCCGTCTACACCGACCTGCTGGAGCGGCACGACCCCGACAGCGCCGACGGCGGGGACGGTTTCCTCAATATCGCCCTGCCGAAGGGGCGCCTCGGTGAAAAGATTTACGATATGTTTGCCGCCGCCGGGCTGGAATGTCCCGCCATTCTGGAGCCGAACCGCAAGCTTATTTTCGAAAACCCCGCCAAAAAGGTGCGGTATTTCTGGGTCAAGCCGTCCGACGTGGCGATCTATGTCGAACGCGGTGCGGCGGATATTGGAGTCGCGGGCAAGGACATCCTTGCCGAATACGACCCGGATGTATATGAGCTGTTAGACCTGCAAAAGGGCAAGTGCCGTATGGCGGTCGCCGCTCCCAAGGGCTTCTGTGACGACCCGTCCCGCACCCTGCGGGTCGCGACCAAGTTTTCCAATGTCGCTATGACGCACTACCGGGCGCAGGGACGGGATATTGACATCATTCACCTCAACGGCTCCATCGAGATCGCCCCGATCTTGGGATTGTCCGATGTGATCGTGGACATTGTGGAGACCGGCACCACCCTGCGGGAAAACGATCTCGAGGTCATTGATGAGGTCTTCCCCATCAGTGCCCGCCTGATCGCCAACAAAGCGGCGTTCAAGTTCAAAGCCGACAGCGTGGAAAACGTGGTGCGCCGGCTCCGCGATACGATTGCGGAACAGTAAGAGAGGATGTGCTGACAAGATGATCAAAATTATGAAATACGGCGAGGTTGCCAACGAGGATATTTTTGCGCGCGCGGTGCCGACGGTCAATGTCGAAGCGACCGTCGCCGACATCATCGCCGATGTGCGCAAAAACGGCGACGCAGCGTTGCTTGCCTACTGCCGCAAGTTCGACAAGGCGGAGCTGACCGACCTGCAGGTATCGCGGGCGGAGATCGACGAGGCAGTCGCGTGCGTTTCGCCCGCGCTCATCGACATTATGAAGCAGGCCGCCGCCAACATTCGCAAGTTCCACCAAAAGCAGGTGCGCAACAGCTTCATCATCAACGATGAGGACGGCATCGTCGTCGGGCAGAAGATCATCCCGGTCGATCGCGCCGGTCTGTATGTGCCGGGCGGCACAGCGGCATATCCGTCCACCGTGCTGATGGATGCCATCCCCGCCAAGATCGCCGGGGTCAAAGAGGTGGTCATCGTCACCCCGCCGAATGCCGAGGGCAAGGTCAATCCGGTCATTCTGGCGGCGGCGTCGGTCGCCGGCGTTGACCGCATTTTCAAGGTCGGCGGCGCGCAGGCGATCGCCGCGCTTGCCTACGGTACCGAGACGGTGCCGCGGGTGGACAAGATCGTCGGCCCCGGCAACGCCTTTGTCGCGGAAGCGAAAAAGCAGGTGTTCGGGCAGGTCTCCATTGATATGATCGCCGGGCCGAGCGAGATCCTGATCGTCGCAGACGGCAAGAGCGATCCTCGCGTCGCGGCGGCAGACCTGCTGTCCCAGGCAGAGCATGACAAAATGGCAAGCGCGGTGCTGGTGACCGATTCGATGCGGCTCGCCCGTGAGGTGCAGGCGGAGCTGGAGGTACAGATACCTCAGCTTTTGCGCGCCGACATCGCCCGCGCCTCTATCGACAAAAACGGCAAGATCATCGTCGCCGACACGCTGGACGCGGCGATCGACATCGCCAACGAGATCGCGCCCGAGCATCTGGAGCTGTGCGTGGATGCGCCGTTTGACTATCTCGATAAGATCCGGCACGCCGGGTCGATCTTCATGGGGCGCAACTGTCCCGAGGCGCTCGGCGACTACCTTGCCGGCCCCAACCACACCCTGCCGACCAGCGGCACTGCCAAGTTTTCAAGCCCGCTGTCGGTGGATGATTTCATCAAGAAAACGCAGTACACCTACTATACCCGCGACGCGCTGAATAAGGTCGCGGAGAAGGTCGGTCAGTTCGCGGAGGCGGAGGGCTTGACCGCGCACGCCAAGAGCGCGCGCATCCGCACCGAGGGGGTAGACGAATGAGCCGGTTTTTCAGCGAAAAATACAGCGCGTTGACGCCCTATACGCCCGGTGAGCAGCCGCAGAACATGGAGCGGTTCATCAAGCTGAACACCAACGAAAGCCCCTTCCCCCCG
>CALDHV010000063.1 GCA_937902305.1 uncultured Clostridia bacterium | reverse complement strand
CGATCTGCCCGCCTATGTGGAGACGACCTTCAAGAATGACGAAAAGGGCGACCCGCTGGTCACGAAGGACGGCTTGGTCGATCTCGGCGTGATGTCCGCCAAGCAATACGACGACATCAAGGAAATGACCCAGAAGATCACGCAGATCGTCGCCGACGATCTGAAGGCCAAGGGGCTGGTGCTGTATGACATCAAGTTCGAGTTCGGCTATGATGCCGACGGCAACGTGATGCTCATTGACGAGATCGCCTCCGGCAATATGCGGGTCTACAAGGACGGCAAGTACATCGAGCCGATGACCCTGTCCGAGCTGTTCTTTGCCTGATCGGAGGATAGCATGGGAGGTTTTTTCGGCATCACATCCACCGAGGACTGCATGGCAGACGTGTTTTTCGGCACGGACTACCATTCGCACCTCGGGACGCGGTGCGGCGGTATGGCGGCATACGATCCGCGGATCGGCTTACAGCGTAAGCTCCACCATATCGAAAACGCGCCGTTTCGCACCAAGTTTGAGCATATATTCGATGAAATGTCCGGCACTGCCGCCATCGGCTGTATCAGCGACAGCGATCCCCAGCCGATGCTGCTCCATTCTCATCTCGGCACCTATGCCATCTGTATGGTCGGGCTGATCAGCAATGCGCAGGAGCTGATCGACCGGTATTTTTCCTCCTGCGGCGGACATTTCGACGCGATGACCGGCGGCAAGGTCAATTCCACCGAGCTGGTGGCGGCGCTCATCGACCAAAAGTCCTGCTTTGCGGAGGGCATCCGCTTTGCGCAGGAGTCCATCGACGGCACCGCCTCCATCCTCGTGCTGAAGGAGGACGGCACACTCATCGCCGCCCGCGACCGCTTGGGTCGTCTGCCTGTGTGCATCGGTAAGAGCGAGACCGGCTACGCGGTGTCGTTTGAGTCGTTCGCGTATCAAAAGCTGGGCTATGAGGATGTGTGCGAGCTTGGCCCCGGCGAGGTGGTGGAGCTGACCCCCACCACGATGCGTCAGTTGGCCGCTCCGGGCAAGAAAAAGCGCATTTGCTCCTTTTTGTGGAGCTATTACGGCTATCCCACCTCGACCTATGAGGGGGTCAATGTCGAAATGATGCGCTACCGCAACGGGCATCTGCTGGCACAGCAGGATAAAGACAGCGGCGTTACCGACACGCTGGATTATGTCGGCGGTGTGCCGGATTCCGGCACACCCCACGCCATCGGCTACGCCAACGAAAGCGGCGTGCCGTTTGCCCGCGCCTTTATCAAATATACCCCCACCTGGGCGCGGAGTTTTATGCCCGGCAAGCAGACCGACCGCAACAAGATCGCCAAGATGAAGCAGATCCCGGTCAAGGAGCTGATCAAAGACAAGAATCTGCTGTTTGTGGACGATTCCATCGTGCGCGGCACCCAGCTCAAGGAAACGGTCGAGTTTCTGTATGAGAACGGAGCCAAATCGGTGCATATGCGCTCCGCCTGCCCGCCCATTATGTACGGGTGCAAATACCTCAATTTCACCCGCGCGACGGGAGACATGGATCTGATCGCCCGGCGGGTCATCCTCGAGCTGGAGGGGGAAGCGGGCTTCGAGCATATCGACGAATATGCCGACAGTGCCACCGAACGCGGACAAAATCTGCGGAAGAATATTTGTGAAAAGCTTCATTTCGCCTCGCTGGAGTTCCAGTCTCTTGAAAACGTCATTCGCGCCATCGGACTGGAGCCGTGCGAGCTGTGTACCTACTGCTGGAACGGAAAGGAATAACGGATATGACGGAAAACTCTCGTTCGGCGGCATACGCCGCCGCCGGTGTGGACATTACCGCCGGGTATAAAGCGGTCGAATTGATGAAAAAGCACATCGCCTCCACCGTCACCCCCGGCGTCTGCTCGGATGTCGGCGGCTTCGGCGGGCTGTTCTCGCTCGATCTGACCGGCATCGCCAAGCCGGTGCTGGTCTCCGGCACCGATGGCGTCGGCACCAAGCTCAAGCTGGCGTTTTTGCTGGATAAGCACGACACCGTCGGCATCGACTGCGTGGCGATGTGCGTCAACGACATCATCTGCTGCGGCGCAAAGCCGCTGTTCTTCCTCGACTATATCGCCTGCGGCAAAAATGTGCCCGAGCGCATCGCGGATATTGTCAAGGGCGTCTGCGACGGCTGTGTGCAGGCGGGCGCGGCGCTCATCGGCGGCGAAACCGCCGAGATGCCCGGCTTCTACCCGATCGACGAATACGACCTCGCCGGCTATTGCACCGGCGTGGTGGACAAGGACAAGATCATCGACCACAACACGATGAAGCCCGGCGATGTCATCATCGCTCTGCCGTCGTCCGGCGTGCACTCGAACGGCTTTTCGCTGGTGCGCAAGGTGTTCGATGTGGAGCACACCGACCTGCACGCTCCGGTCGCGGAGCTGGGCGGCAAGGGGCTGGGCGAATCCCTGCTGACCCCGACCCGCATTTATGTCAAGCCGGTGCTGGCGCTGACCGAGCAGGTCGCGGTCAAGGGCATTTCCCACATCACCGGCGGCGGATTTTACGAGAATATCCCGCGCAGTATCCCCGACGGGCTGGGCGCGCGCATCGACCGCGCCGCCGTGCGGATATTGCCGATCTTCGACCTCATCGCCAAGCGCGGCAATATCGACGAGCGGGATATGTTCAACACCTTCAATATGGGGGTCGGTATGAGCATCGTCGTCCCCGCGGCGGATGCCGACAAGGCACTGTCGATCCTGCATCAGCACGGCGAGGACGCCTATATCATCGGCGAGATCGTATCGGCGCAGGAGAAGGTGACGATATGTTGAAAAAAACCGTAGCCGGCATTATGGCGGGGCTGTGCATCTGCATCGGCGGGACGGTGTTCCTGTCGTGCGAAAACCGCACCGTCGGTGCGATCCTTTTCTCGGTCGCCCTGCTGTGCATCTGCCTCAAGGGGTATTCTCTGTTCACCGGCAAGGTGGGCTTCATCCCCGAAAAGCACGACCGCGAGGCGGTATCGGTGCTGTTGTGGGGGCTGTTCGGCAATACCGTTGCCACGGTGCTGGGCGGATATGCCATCCGCTATGCTCTGCCGCAGGTCGGCAACGCCGCCTATACCATCTGCGCCGCCAAGCTGGAGCAGGCAATGCCCGCCACCTTTATCCGGGCGCTGTTCTGCGGCATACTGATGTATCTGGCGGTCAGCATTTACCGTGATAAGGATCGGGTCATCGGCATCTTGTTCTGCATCCCGGTCTTTATCCTGTGCGGGTTTGAGCACTCGATCGCGGATATGTTCTATTTTGCCGCTTCCGGCATCATTTCATTCCCGGCAAGCCTGTTTTTGTGGATCGTCATTGTCGGCAATGCCATTGGCGGGATGCTGTTGCCCCTGCTCGGCAAGATCGGAAAGGAGCGTGCCTGATATGGCGGAAAAGACCCGCATCGCCGTGCTGGTTTCCGGCGGCGGCACCAATTTGCAGGCGCTCATCGACGCGCAGGCCGCGGGCAAGCTGCCCGACGGCGAGCTGACGCTGGTCATATCCAACAAGCCCGACGCCTACGCCCTCACCCGGGCGAAAAACGCCGGCATCCCCACCGCCGTGATCGAGAAAAAGGCGTTTGCCGACGCCGCGGCGTTTGAGGATGCGCTGATTGAAACGCTGAAAAATAACCGCACCGAGCTGATCGTGCTGGCGGGCTTTATGGTGATCCTCGGCAAGCGTTTCACCGACACCTTTCCGCGGCGGATAATCAATGTGCATCCCGCGCTCATTCCGTCCTTTTGCGGGGAGGGCTTCTACGGTCTGCGGGTACACGAGGCGGCGCTCACCAAGGGCGTCAAGGTGACGGGTGCCACCGTGCATTTCGTCAACGAGATCCCCGACGGCGGGGAGATCATCCTGCAAAAAGCGGTCGCCGTACACGACAGCGACACCCCGGAAAAACTGCAAAAGCGCGTTATGCGGCAGGCGGAGTGGAAGATACTCCCGCAGGCCGCCGAGATCATCAGCCGGCAGATCCGGCAAAATAAGGAGGAAACGTAAAATGGACATCTACAAGATCAATGACATCGCCGAGCTGCTGGACGGGAATACCTATCCCGGTCGCGGCATCATCGTCGGCAAAAGCGCGGACGGCAAGAACGCCGTCGCCGCCTATTTCATTATGGGGCGCAGTGCCAACTCCCGCAACCGCGTCTTCACCGAGAAAAACGGGGAGGTCTTTACCGAGCCGTTCGACGCCTCGAAGGTGGAGGACCCCAGTCTCATCATCTACGCCGCCGTGCGGTCGTATGAAAACAACCTCATCGTCACCAACGGCGACCAGACCGACACCGTCTACGACGGGCTGAAAGCGGGCAAATCCTTTGCCGACGCTCTTGCCACCCGTGAGTTTGAGCCGGACAAGCCGAATTATACCCCCCGCATCAGCGCGATGCTGACCTTTGCCGACGGCGATTTCGACTATCAGCTCAACATCCTCAAGAGCATCGACGCCGACGGCAGTGCGTGTGCGCGGTACACCTTCTCCTATCCGCCGGTCGCGGGTCTGGGACATTTCCTGCACACCTATGTCTGCGACGGCAGTCCCATCCCGACCTTCCAGGGTGAGCCGGAGCGCGTTGCCGTGGACAGCGACATCGACGTTTTTACCGAAAAGCTGTGGAATGCGCTGGATGAGAACAACAAGATCTCCCTCTTTGTCCGCTACACCGATCTGGCGACCGGCAAGGTCGCGGATCGTCTGGTCAACAAAAATCAGTAAGGAGTGCGTAAAATGAAAGAGTTTGAACTGAAATACGGATGCAACCCCAACCAAAAGCCTGCCAAGATCTATATGCACGACGGCAGTGAACTGCCGATCGAGATTTTGTGCGGTCGCCCCGGATATATCAACTTTCTCGATGCGTTCAACTCCTGGCAGCTCGTCAAGGAACTCAAGGCGAGGTTCCGTGTGGCGGCAACGGGTACGCCGGTCGAAAATCGGCTGGAGGAACTTTGGAGCATCTTCGATTTCCTCAACGAGGGTCTGCTGGGGACAAGGGATTCGTTTCAGAGTCAAGACGTTGCAGCCGTGAAACCGCTGGTGAAGCCGCTGATTCTGCGTCGTTTGAAGGGCGAGGTGTTGGATGACTTGCCGGAGAAGACTGAAGTGACGCGGTTCGTCGAACTTGGCGACGATGAACGGGCGGCCTACGAGGTCTGCCGGCTGAAGGCGTCCGAAGACGTCGCCAAGGCCGACAAGAAGACACGCATGGGCAGGTTGCTGGCCGGTCTGACGCGCTTGAGGCGTTTCTGCTGCAATCCATCCTTGGTCCACGGGAAAAACG
>CALDHV010000062.1 GCA_937902305.1 uncultured Clostridia bacterium | reverse complement strand
CTGACAAACTCCTCGACCTCCGCCGGGAGCGGCTTGCCGTCCTCATTGACGGTGAACCACAGCGATTGCCACGCATCCGGCGATGCGGTCAACAGCGCCCGCTCCTCCTGCTCGAAGTATTGCGGCGCCCAAAAGCCGTCATTCATCCGTACGGGATTGGTTTGACGCGGGATCAGCGGGTCGGGATACAGCCCCGGGGCGGTACGCTCCTCCCCGGCGTTCGGTCGCTTGCCGCGGGCGAAGATCAGCGGTACATAATCCAGGCGGTAACTGCTCACCGGCAGGTCGCCCGCCTCCACCTGAACATTGAACGAACAAGGAAGATTACCGTTGCTGCAACGGTATGCGACCTGAAAAGAAAACGGCTCGTTGCACAGCGCCGTACCGCCGGAGTAGTCTGTTGCCGGTACCGCATCGGGATACGCCTTGTGCAAGGAGCTCAACAGCTTCGTTTCAAACATAAACAGCCCTCACTTCCGCCGTCGGATGCTCTCCGGCGGCGATTTTTTATCATATTACCCTATCAAAAATCTCTTGTCAAGGTATAATCCCATCTTTATTTTTTTGTTCCCCACATTTCGGCAAAATCGACCCGTCGGCAGGCGTATAATGAACCGAAAGGAGCGAGAAAAATGGTCATTTACGCCGATATTCTGCTGGCGGTCAACGGCTGGGCGGATTACTGGCTGTTGCGGGGCGTTTGCCGCCTCGGCGACGGAAAAAGAGGATGGCGTCTCGCCGTCGGTGCGGCGGTCGGTGCCGTGGCGGGGCTGACGATACTGCTCCCGCCCCTCCCGGTATGGGCACAGTTGGCGATCAAGCTCCTCACCGCCGCCGCCATGGTGCTTTGCGCATTCGGCTACGGCGGACGAGGACGGTTTTTGCGGCGGCTGTTCTGGCTGTTCGGGCTGTCCGCCGCCTTTGCCGGTGTCTGCGGCGCGTTGTACTTTTTCGCTGCTCCGCGCGGAATGTACTTTCTCAATGGCACAGTCTATTTCGCCGTGTCGCCGCTGATGCTGGTCGCACTGACGGTCGTGTCGTATCTCGTCCTGCTCGGTGCGGAGCGTCTTCTCCGACGACGCGCACCCGCGGGACACAGCTTTGACATCACTGCGGAGCGGGAGGGCAAAAAAGCCGCTTTTCGCTGTCTCTATGACAGCGGCAACCGCCTTTCGGAGCCGTTTTCCGGAAAACCGGTGCTGATCGCGGAGCGGGATGCGGTACGTGCATTACTCCCGCCGCCGGGCAAGGATTGGCGATACATCCCCTACCGAGCCGTCGGTGAGGATGGACTGCTCGCGGCGTTTGCCCCCACCCGCGTGACCGTACATACCGCCGACGGCGACCGGGATCTGCCGCCGTGCTACATCGCCGTCTGCGACCGTCTCGGCAAAGAAAATTGCCAAGGGCTGTTATCCGCCGCCCTCGGCAATGAATTAACTGTATAAGGAGAGTTGCTCTGTGAAAATCCGCATAATCCCCCGTATCCGTGCTTGGATACTCCGGCTGTACATTCGCCTTTTCGGTGACCCGGTGCGGTATGTCGGCAGTACCGACGCACTGCCCGCGCCGCTCACCCCGGAGGAGGAAAGCTTGGCTCTCGAAAGGCTCGAAGCCGGCGATACGCAGGCGCGTGACCTGCTCATTACCCGCAATCTGCGGCTGGTGGTCTATATCGCCCGCAAGTTCGAAAACTCCGGTGTCGGGATGGACGACCTCATTTCCATCGGCACCATCGGGCTTATCAAAGCCGTGCGCACCTTTTGCCCCGGTCGGAATATCAAGCTGGCAACCTATTCCTCCCGGTGCATCGAAAATGAGATACTGATGTATCTACGCAAAAACGCCCAGCGGAAAAACGAGGTATCCATCGACGAGCCACTCAATATGGACTGGGACGGCAATGAGTTATTGCTGTCTGACATCCTCGGCAGTGACCCCGACGCGGTCAGCCTCGACCTTGAGCAGGAGGCGGAGCGGCAACAGCTCCATCTGTGCGTGGAGCGTCTGCCACGCCGGGAGCGGCAGATCATGGAACTTCGCTTCGGAATCGGCGGAGCACAAGAGCATACGCAAAAAGAAGTCGCCGACGAACTGGGCATATCCCAATCCTACATATCAAGATTGGAAAAACGCATCATTCGACATCTGCGGGAGGATATGGAGAAATTGACACAGTGACCGCTTCGTCGTTATGGAAGCTGTACAGGAGCATTTCGCGTATCGGTAAGCCGAAGATCGCGGTCAGTGCCCGGCGGTATATCATCAGCTGGGCGCGGTACCGCTCCCGCAATTCCTCCGGCGAAAGGCGGTCGGTCTTATAATCCACCAGCACCAGCCCGTCCCCTTCACGAAATACGCAATCGGCTATGCCCTGCTCGACGATGGTCTCATCGGTCGCGGCGGGGCATAGCTCACTCGCCGATACCTCCAGCGTAAACGGAAACTCCCGGCGCACCCATTCCGACGCGGCAATACGCCCATACAACGGGCTGTCGAAAAACGCCCGCAGCTTATCCGGTCGCAACGCCTGCCGCTGGGCAGAGGTGAGAAATCCGGCGGCAAGCAGGCGATCGGCTTCCCGCCCGAGGTCTGCCGCCGCATCGGAAAACCGCGCAAACTGCATAAAGGTATGCATCGCCGTGCCCTTTTGCGCCGGGGTCAGTCCCGCCTGCTGTAAAAACGCCGGTCGCGCCGTGGCAACATTCCCGCGGTCGCGGGTCGGATGCGCCGCCTGCGATGCCGCCAGCTTGACCGGCACCGATGCAAGCGCGGTATACGGATAGCAGTAATCCAGCCGCTCCCGCAAGCGCCGGGCAAGCGCGTCGTCCACCGGGGCAACCGTCGGCAGAGCCTCGCCTATCGTCTCGGCTTCGTCGGTCGGCGGGGTCAGCCATTCGACGGTAAAGCCCGCTCTGCACGGTAAAGAAGCCGTATGCGCCGAATCATTTCGATAAGCGGAAAACGCCGCGTGCCGCAATCCGGCAAGCAAAAACCACTCAGCGGGAGAGTTTGCCGACAGCAATGCGCCCGGCATCACTGCGCGATCGGCGGTCAGCATCCGCTCCAGCTTTTGAAGCTTTGAACGAATATCCCTGTCACTTATCACGAAATAGAGCCGCTCGCGCGCGCGGGTCAACGCCACATACCACAGCCGCAATTCCTCGGCGCGCTCCCCCATACGGATTGCGGATTTTACTCCGCCGTACGGCAGGGTCTGCACTTTTTCATCACTTGCAACATCCAGCCAACGCAGACCAATACCGTTTTTGCCGTGGCACAGCAAGCCGTCCACGGTGCTTTTGCGGGAAAAGTCGGATGTCAGATTTGCCAAAAACACCACCGGAAACTCCAATCCCTTGGAGCCATGCACGGTCATCAGCCGCACCCCGTCACCGGTGTTTGCTCCATCAACGGGGCATTTCCCCGCCTTTTCCGCCTCATCCATACGGCGTACAAACGCCGAAAGACCGCGAAATCCGCCCTTTTCAAACTCACGCGCCATACGGTCGAGCTGGCGCAGATTGGCAATGCGCTGTGCGCCGCCGCTCCGGGCGGAAAAGATCGGCTCGGCATTGGTATGACGGTAGATGCGCTCAATCAGCCGATCCGCCGGAAAAGTCACCGCCATTGTGCGGAAACGGCGCAGATCGCTCATCAGCATCGCGCACTTACGCCCCAGCGCATCCTCCCGTCCGGCGATCTGCGCGATCACCGCGTACAGCGGGGTGCTTTTTTGCTCCGGCATCCGCACGGCGGCACACTCGTCCGGGGTAAAACCATACAGCGGCGACAGCATCACGGCGGACAGCTCGATCTCCCGCAGGGGATTGTCGATAACCCGTAAAAGCGACAGCACGGTGGCGACCTCCGGTGTTGAAAGCAGGTCGTCGGTACCATCCACGATGGCGGAAAGCCCCGCTTTTTCCAGCTCCTTGACATAGTCCGACATCCGTGCACGGGAGCGGAACAAAATCGCAATATCGTCCTGTCGCAACGGACGCTTGCCTCCCGGCGCGTGGTCATCGCGCACCATCGCCGTATCCAGCAATTCTTTTATCCGCGTCGCGATGAGCCGACCCTCACAACTGACCTTTTCGGCGGCGTGAAGATCACCCTCGACAAGCATAAAGGTTGGCTCATAGCCCGGCATCCCGTCATATCTTGCGCTGTATACCAGCGCCTCGCGTTCATCATATTCCACCCCGCCGAGCGCCGTATGCATCAGCTGGCGGAACATAAAATTGACTGTCTCCGTCACCGTCTCGCGGCTACGGAAATTATTGCCGAGCGTCACCGTGGCAGGATACGCGGGCGCCGACGGGTCGAATGGCAGGTATTCGTCACGCCGCCCGGTGAAGATCTCCGGCATCGCCTGACGAAACCCGTAAATGCTCTGCTTGACATCGCCGACGAAAAACAACCGTCCGCGCTCCCCGGCAAGCAGTCGAAACAGCGTATCCTGCGCGGCATTGGTATCCTGGTATTCATCCACCATGATCTCGTCATATCGCGCCGACAGCTCCCGTGCAAGAGCCGTCGGCGTTTCGCCGTCCTCGGTCAGCAGGCGGAGCGTATCGTGCTCAAGATCATTGAAATCGAGCATCTTTTCCGCCCGCTTACGCTCCCGGAACAAGGCATCGTACCGCAGGACGATCCTGCCGAGAACGGACACCAAAGGATAGAGCCGCCGAAGCTCGGCGCGCGCTTGTTCCTCGTCGCCGCACAGCATCGGCGATACGATCTTAACAACAATATCCTTGACGGCATTGCGCAAAGCCTGTGCTTCTTTTTTGGCTTGCTCCCGCGCCTCGCTGTCGGTTTTCTGTGTCGGTAAACGGTCAAAGCGAAATGCGGCGATCGCACGGCGCACCTCATCATAGGTGCCGACATCCGCCACATCACGCAGACGGCGTAGTTGCTCCCGCTCCGCCTCAAAAAACGGAGCATATATTCCCAGATCCGCATCGCTGCAGATCTCTATGGCGCGATCGTAATAGTGCAACGCAAGGTCAAGGCGGAATGATGCCTCCTGCCGTATGGATTTTTCCCACGGTGTAGCGGACAGCGGCAGTTCGGCGGCGTATGCCGCGATCTGCTCACAAAGCCATCGCTCCGGTATCGGCTGTGCCTGCATAAAAGCATAGATCAGCCGCACGGCATCCTGTATTTTCCGGTCGCCGCGTCGCTCATTGATCTGCGCCATCAGCGTCTTGAAATCCTCATCACCGGCGGTATAAAACTCCTCCAGCGTCGCATCCAGCGCCTCCTGCGCCAGTAGGCTTGCCTCGTTCCCCTCAACGATGCGAAAGCCCGACGGCAGACCGAGCTGTCCGCCGTATCGCCGCAAAATATCGGTGCAAAAGCCGTCGATCGTCGTGATGGTCGCTTGCGGCAAAAGCAGTTGCAGACGCTGATACAGTGGGTCGGCGGGGTCATCCTGCTCCAGAAATGAAAGTCGATCGGAAAGCCGCTGACGCATCTCCGCCGCCGCTGCGCGGGTGAAGGTGACGATAACAAGCCTAGTCAAATCCTGCGGGTGCTCGCGGTCGGTGATCATACGAATGATACGCTCCACCAGCACCGCAGTCTTTCCGCTGCCCGCCGCCGCCGATACCAGCATCGTGCCGTCGCGATTTTCAAAGCAGCACCGCTGTTGCGGAGTCCATTCACGCTCATTCGCTTGCATCGTCTTCTCCCTCCGTTTCCGCTAAAGCTTTTTTCAGATCCCCCGCCGCCATCGCGCGACAGGGATCGCCCTCCTCCCGCGCGCAAACCGCACGGAAATCGCAGTATTTGCAGGCATCGTGACTGTTTTCTTTGTAGAACGGTCGGGCGTCGATGTCGCCCGCCACCAGTGTTTCCGCCATACTGACCAGCAGTCTCTCGGTCATACGGCGCAGTTGGTCGAATTGCGCGGCAGTGACGATGCTTCCGTCCGACAATCCGTCTTTGTTGATGAAGGCGGGAATATACAGCTTCTCTGTTTTGCTTTCCATTGCCGTGATGACAGAGGCATTATCCAACACCAGCCCGGTCATCGCCATGGATTTGAGCTTCTTTTCCCGCACCGATCGGCTCGTAGGCTCACTCATCACGTCTGAAAGCGGCTGATACAGCACCCCCGCCACGCCCTGCCGAATGAAGTCCGCCGCCAGATTCTGCGCCATCTTCGCGCGCTGCACGGGATCTTTCGACGAGACATCGCCGAAGAGAAGCGTATAGCCGCCCTTCTGCGCCAACCGCGAAAACTCGCCGATGATGCGCGGGAATATCTCCGAATAGGCGTGACGCGGAACGATGACGCCCAGCTTGCGTTGCGCCCCTTCTCGGGTCACGAAAGTGCCGCGCCCCTGCGTCCGGGAGATGAGACCCTGGTGCGTCAGCTCGTCTATCGCATGTTGCACCGTGTTCTTCGAAAGACCGTGCCTCCGCACCAGCGCCCGAATGCTCGGGAAGGACGATCCCGAATTGTACTTGCCGCCCAAGATGTCCTTCTTGAGCGTTTCCAGAAGAGTTCTATATTTTGACTCGTTCAAGTACTCTATCCTTCCTCTGGCGCGAATTATACCACAGTGTCGCGACACTTGTCTATAGGGTAAATCTATATTTCTGCTATTTTTCATCTATGCCGATTTGATATAATTTTGGTGTGGCAATGTTCTCGCAGAAGCTCCGGGACGATGCTGATCGTCGCCGTTGGTTGGTGCGTTTTATAAAATCGCATCCGCAAATGTCTTCGCGCGAGATTCGTTTGTCTGCTTACGAGTTTGGCTACACTGATGTCGATGTTGATCAGGCGACCGCTGATGCGTTTAATCCGTATCTTGATTCGCAGGCGGATTCTTCTTCTCTAAATCGGAAGCGCAGGTTTGATCCTTTGCCGATTCTCGTTTTCCCTCTTGTCGCCGTAAATGCGATCTGCTCGTTTGTCTTGCTTCTTCTGTTCAACGTTTGCATCGCGATTTCTAAAACGTTTCGCGGCAATCACGTCGAATGATGCGTGAGCTGCGCTCGCGCTACGCCATCGCCGCGATCGCTTTCTCGAGG
>CALDHV010000061.1 GCA_937902305.1 uncultured Clostridia bacterium | reverse complement strand
GGCGATGTTCTGGACGAGGCGTTTTCCAAAATACCTCCGGAGGCTTTCGAAGAGGACGATGAGGAAGATATAAAGATTGCAATAATAGGAAAACCTAATGTCGGGAAAAGCAGCCTTGTCAATAAAATAGCCGGTGAAGAGCGCGTCATTGTTTCCAATATAGCGGGAACAACGCGCGATGCCACTGATACCGAAGTCGAAAACAGCTACGGAAAATTTGTGCTCATTGATACGGCAGGTATCCGCCGTAAGAGCAAAGTAGATGACGACGTTGAAAAATACAGCGTTCTCCGCTCATATATGGCGGTGGATAGAAGCGATGTATGCGTTATTATGATAGATGCGCTCGAGGGCTTCACCGAGCAGGACAGCAAGGTCGCCGGCATCGCGCACGAAAACGGCAAGGCGTGCATCATCGCCGTCAACAAGTGGGATGCGGTGGAAAAAAGCGACAAAACGATGGATCAGATGCGGAAAAAGCTGATGAACGATTTCTCATTTATGCCGTATGCGCCGTTCGTGTTCATTTCCGCAAGGACGGGTCAGCGGGTCGATCGGCTGTTCGAGCTGATCAAGTTTGTCAGCGAGCAGAACGCCATGCGTATCAAGACGGGTATGCTTAACGACGTGCTGGCGCAGGCGACCACCCGCGTCCAGCCGCCGACCGACAAGGGTCGCCGTCTGCGCATCTACTATATGACGCAGGTCTCGACCCGTCCGCCGACATTCGTTTTCTTCGTCAACCGGGCGGATTTGTTCCATTTTTCCTATCAACGGTATATCGAAAATCAACTGCGGGAAACCTTTGGCTTGGAGGGCACTCCGATCCGCTTTATCATACGGGAAAAAGGAGACAAGTCCGCCACAGCGGACTGATACGGAGGAAAGGGATTTATGTTTCATTTTCTTGCCAATAGCTGGCTTTCCATGCTCCTGGCGGCGGTGATCGCCTATCTGCTTGGCAGTATCAACTGGGCGATCATCATTACTCGGGCGTTTTTGAATAAGGACATCCGTTCTATTGGGAGCGGCAATGCCGGCGCGACCAATGTGTTGCGCTCGCAGGGGGCTTTTCCGGCGTTGCTGACGACTCTCGGCGACCTCGGAAAAGGGATCGCCGCGGTGCTGGTCGGCGGTTGGCTGATGCAAAATCTCAACCTGTGCGGCGATGCGGCATCCCGTACCTTTTCCGCCGACTCGGCGTGGCTGATCGGCTGTTATCTCGCAGGACTGTGTTGCGTCATCGGGCATTTGTACCCGGTTTTCTACAGCTTTCGCGGCGGCAAGGGCGTGCTGGCAACGCTGGGTATGTTCTTTGTCCTGGATTGGCGCATCGCGGTGCTGGGACTGTTACTGTTTCTGGTCACACTGGCGATCAGCCGTATGGTGTCGCTCGGCTCGGTGCTGGCGGCAAGCTATCTGCCGGTGCTGACGCTGATCTTTCGCTTGTGGGTGGATGAAATGTCGGTCGGTGCCGTGATATTCTGTACGGTGCTGTCCAGTATGATCTCCGCGCTCATCATTTTCCGGCACGGCGCCAATATGCGCCGTATCGCCGCCGGAACGGAAGCGCGGATCGGTGAACACGAAAAGTAAGAGAGGGGGGAACGCTATGGAGCGCCTGGCGCGCATTGCCGCGATCAACGATCTGTCCGGCTTCGGTCGGTGCTCACTAACGGTGGCACTTCCGGTGCTGTCTGCGATGGGCTTTCAGGCCTGCCCGGTGCCGACGGCTGTGCTGTCGGCGCATACCGGCTATGAGGAACCGTATATCTGCGATTTCTCCGCTCATATTGAGCCGTATCTGCGCCACTGGGATGCGATGCCGCTGACCTTTGAGGGCGTATTTACCGGCTATTTGGGCAATGAGGGACAGGTCACGGCGCTGTTGCCGTTTATGCAATATCAGCAGAAAAACGGGGCATTGTGCGTCGTTGACCCGGTGATGGCGGATAACGGACGGCTGTATGCCACCTGCACTCCCGCACTGGTCGCGGGGATGCGGCGGCTCGTTGCTCTGGCGGATGTGACCACCCCCAATCTTACCGAGGCGTGCCTGTTGACCGGGATGGACTACGCGGCGTGTCTTGACGGAACGGTTTCGATCGAAACCGTGGGAGAAAAAATGGCGGCGCTCGGCTGTCGGCAGACGGTCATCACCGGCGTACCGGGCGAAAACGGCACGCTGGGAAATGTTGCCTTTGACCATGATACCGGGGAGCGGTTTTGCGTTTCGGTGCCGCGGCTCGATCGTTCGTATGCCGGGACGGGGGACGTTTTTTCCGCCGTGCTGTGCGGCAGACGCACCGCCGGCTCCTCTTTGCGCACGGCAGTGGAGGATGCGGCGGCGTTCGTGCGCGTGGCGACCGAATATACGGCGGCGCGGGCATTGCCGGAGCAGGACGGCATCGTGTTTGAGCCGTTCCTGGGGCGCCTTGCCCGGGAGATGGCGGAATGAAAAGTCGCTCCTTGCGCTTTTTGACGGTGGCGGCGTTGCTGTGTGCCGCGCAGGTGTTGGTAACGGGGTATGTGTTGCACATCCCGATCGGCGTTGCCGGCGGATATGTCCATTTGGGGGATACGGTGCTGTTTTTGACCGCGGCGATGTTACCGTTGCCGTTTGCATTGCCGGCGGCGGTGATCGGCGGCGCACTTGCTGATCTGCTGACCGGCGCGGCGATCTGGGCGTTGCCGACGGCAGTCATCAAGCTGTTGGCGATATTGCCGTTCGCCCACGGGCGGGATAAGCTTTGCTCCCGCCGCAATTTGTGGGCGTTGCCGCTCGCGGGTCTGATCGGTGTGCTCGGCTATGGCGCGGCGACCGCTGTGCTGTTCGGGTGGGCGGCGACGTTGCCGGGGCTTATCCCGGATGTCGTTCAGGAGGCGGTCAGCGCCGCTTTATATTTGCCGCTTGCCGCCGCGCTGGATCGGGCGCAGGTGACACGCTTCTTTTCGTGACCGATTTTGCCCCATCTTTGCCAAATCTGCATAAAATCTGTCGAAAAATCGGAAATCCGCTGAAAAAGCGGATTTTTTTGTTGCCATTTCTGCACGAAAATGGTATAATGACCTATCTATATAGTATAAGGAAAGGAGAGGATGACGGTGAACATCCGACGTTGGAGTATTCCGCAGACCGACAAAGCGCGTGCGGCGGAATTGGCGGAGAGCTGTGAGCTTCATCCGTTCCTTTCCCTGCTGTTGACCGCGCAGGGGGTGACCGAGCCGGAGGATGTGCTTGCCTACCTCGCGGGGCAGGAGGAGGAGATCGACCCCTTTTCCTTTGCTGATATGGAGCGGGCGGCAGAGCGTGTCCGCGCGGCGATTGACCGCCACGAGCGCATTTTTGTATACGGCGACTACGATGTGGACGGCATCACCGCGACGGTGTTGCTGTATTCCTACCTGCGGGATGCGGGAGCGGATGTGATTTACCGCGTGCCGAGCCGAGATCTCGGCTACGGACTGCACGAGGCAGATGTGCGCTTTGCCTCCACACAGGGCGTGCAACTGATCCTGACGGTGGATACCGGCATTTGCGCCGTCGCCGAGGTGCGCCTCGCGTCGGAATTGGGGATGGACGTGGTCGTCACCGACCACCATCAGCCGCCGGAGGAATTACCTGCGGCGGTTGCCGTGGTTGATCCGCACCGGCGTGACTGCGAAAGCACCGCCAAAGACCTTGCCGGGGTCGGCGTGGCATTTATGCTGGTATGCGCCATTGAGGGGGACGGCGAGAAAATATTCCGCGACTACGGCGACCTGCTGACGCTTGGCACGCTTGCCGATGCGATGCCGTTGTGCGGCTTTAACCGCGATCTGATGCGGCGCGGTCTGCTCCTGCTGGAGGAAAGTACCCGCCCGGGGCTTTTTGCCCTGCGACAGGTCGCCGGATGCACCCAGACCGGACTGACCGCGACCAATGTCGTATTTTTGCTGGTGCCGCGGCTCAATGCCGCCGGTCGAATGGACGACCCTGATCTGGCGGCGCGTTTGCTGTTGACCGGGGATGAGGAGGAGGCGCAACAGCTCGCCGAGCAACTACAGCAATGTAATGTCCGGCGGCAGACTGTCAGCGAGACGATTCTGGGGCAGGTGGATGACCGGCTTACGCAAAACCCCGATTGGCTATATGACCGCGTGTTGGTGGTGGACGGTACGGGCTGGCACGATGGCATACTCGGCATTGTGGCGGCGCGTCTTTCTGACCGCTATGGCAAACCCGCCATCGTGCTGTCGGCGGGGGAGGAAGGAATCGCGCACGGCTCCGGGCGGAGCTTGCCCGGCTTTTCGCTGTATGATGCGCTGTCCGCCTGCTCCGAATGGCTGACCGCCTTCGGAGGACACGAGCAGGCGGCGGGTATGTCTTTGCCGACCGGGTCGGTGAATGCTTTTCGCCGCGCGATTAACGATTACGCCGCGGCGGTTTGCCCGGATATGCCGCAGGCGGAGCTTGCGGCGGCGCTTCGTCTGCGCCCGGAGCAGATCGACCTCGAAAAGCTTGCCTTGCTTGATGCGCTGGAGCCATTTGGTCACGGCAATCCCAAGCCCTGCTTCGGGCTGTTTCATATGACCCTCGACAATATTGCCGCGATGGGGAACGGCAAGCATATCCGCCTGTCGCTCAGTCGCAACGGCTGTCGTATCAACGCGGTGCGCTTTCAGACTGCGCCGGAGGAGTTTCCGATTGCTTGCGGCTCGACGGTCAACTGCATCGTATCGCTGGAGCGTAACGACTTTCGCGGTGTGACCTCGGTCAGCATCCGCGTCCGGGACATTGGATATGACGGCACCGACCGGGAAAAACTAATGGAGGATATTCGCACCTTTGAGGGCGTGATGCGCCGCGAATTGCATCCCGCGCCGGAGCAGGCGCTCCCATCCCGTACATTGTTGCGGTATACCTATGCCTTGCTCCACCGATGTGAGGAATGGGCGGGGACACCGGAGCAACTGGTGTATGCGGTATATACCGCGGCACACGGCGAATTGGAAATGCCATCGCTGTTGCCGCTGTTGGTGGCATTGAAGCTTTGGGAGCAGGTGGGTCTGCTGTCCGTCCGGGACGGCGGCGAGCGCCTGTATTTACGGCTGTTGCCGGCGGACGGCAAGGCGGATCTGACACAAACGCCCCTGTGGCGGTATCTGGAAGGAGGTCAGTAACGGATGGAAAGCAAGGAAACGGTATATCAGCAGTTGTTTCACCTGCTCGATGACAGCGGGCGCGGCTATCCACTGGATACGATCCGCACCGCGGCGGATTATGCCATAGCGGCACACGACGGTCAACGTCGCCGTTCCGGAGAGGAATATGTCTGCCATCCGTTGCACGTCGCCTGTATTCTCGTCGAAATGGGGATGGATACCGACTCCATTGTGGCGGCGCTCCTGCACGATGTGGTGGAGGATACCGGCGTCGAGCTGTCCGAGATCGAGCATCGGTTCGGCAAAAGCGTTGCCGAGCTGGTGGACGGCGTGACCAAAATCACCAAAATGAACTTCTCCACCCGCGAGGAACAGCAGGCGGAAAATGTCCGCAAAATGCTGCTTGCGATGGCGAAGGATATTCGCGTAATGCTGATAAAGCTTGCCGACCGCCTGCACAATATGCGCACCTCCGACGGCTGGGATGAGCAGAAACAGCGGGATAAGGCGCGCGAGACGATGGATATTTACGCGCCGCTGGCGCACCGTCTCGGTATCCGGGCAGTCAAGGAGGAGCTGGAGGACTTGTCTCTGCGGGTGCTGGATCCGGTCGCGTACAAGGATATTGAGCAAAACCTGGCGATGCGCGCCGGCGAGCGTCAGCGGTTTTTGGAGGATATACAACAGCGCATACAGATGCGGCTGTCGGAATACGGCGTGGAGGCGCAGATGTCCGGTCGTATCAAGAGCATTGCCGGCATTTACCGCAAGATGTATATTCAAGGGCGCACCTTCGATGAGATTTACGATATTTACGCGGTGCGGGTCATCGTGGATACGGTCAACGACTGCTACAATTCACTTGGACTGGTGCACGAGATGTTCCGCCCATTGCCCAACCGCTTCAAGGACTATATTTCCACCCCGAAGCCGAATATGTACCAATCTCTGCATACCACCGTTATCGGCAAGGAGAAGATCCCGTTCGAGGTACAGATCCGTACGTGGGAAATGCACCACACGGCGGAATACGGTATCGCGGCGCATTGGAAATACAAGCTCGGCATTCAAAAGCAGGATAAGCTGGATGAGCGGCTGGCGTGGGTGCGGCAGTTCATCGAAAATCAGCAGGATCTCGATGACGCCGAGGATATTATTCAGAATATCAAGACCGATCTCGACATTGAGGATGTGTTTGTTTTCACCCCGAAAGGGGATGTCATCTCCCTGCCGGTCGGCAGTACCGTCATCGACTTTGCCTATGCTATCCACACGGCGGTGGGCAACCGTATGGTGGGTGCCAAGGTGGACGGTCGCATCGTGCCGCTGGATTATCGAGTCAAGACCGGCGAGATCGTCGAGGTGCTGACCACCACCGCCGACCATGGCCCGAGCCGCGACTGGCTCAACATCGTCTATACCGGCGAGGCGCGGAATAAGATACGCGGTTGGTTCAAGCGGGAACGGCGGGAGGAAAATATCCAGCAAGGTCGTGAGGAGCTGGAGCGGGAGTTGTCCCGCAATCTTATCCATTTGTCGGATGAGCGGATGGAGGCGTTCCTGATGGAGCAATGCCGCCGCCAGCATTGCGCGACGATGGACGATTTTTATGCGGCGATCGGCTACGGCGGCGTACTGCTCTCCCGGCTGATGCCGCGTATGAAAGAGGCGTATAACCGCATCCAGCGCGATGAGCAGAATGCCGCCGCGCCCTTGCCGACCGCGCCCGCATCCAAGGGCACACGGCACAACGGCGGGGTCATCATCGACAATATGGACAACTGTCTGGTGAAGTTTGCCCAGTGCTGTAACCCGGTGCCGGGCGATCCGATCATCGGCTTTATCACCCGCGGGTACGGCGTTTCGATCCACCGGCGGGACTGCACCAACGTCCCGAAGGTGCCCGAGCAGTCCGAAAACCGGGAACGCTGGGTGCGGGTGCAATGGCAGACCGGCAATCAGAACGGCTTCCACGCCGATCTGCACATCATGGCCCACAATGGGGAAAATCTGTTGCTCAAGCTGGCGACGGTGCTTGCCAATATGCACGTTTCGATGCACGCGATCAATGCGCGGGAAACCGCTGACGGGAGCGTGGTGACGATGACGGTGCTGGTCAACGGGGTCGAGCATCTGCGCCTCGTGATGGATCAGCTCAAAAAAGTGGACGGCGTGGACAGCGTGCGCCGGTCGATGTGACAAGGAGTAAGCTATGAAAGCGGTATTTCAGCGGGTCAAATCCGCCTCGGTCGCCATTGACGGCGAAACGGTCGGGAAGATCGGTGCCGGGGTGATGCTGCTCGTCGGTGTCCGTCAGGGCGATACCGAGCAGGAAGCGGTTGCGATGGCGCAAAAGGTCGCCAATCTGCGTGTATTCGAGGATGAGGCGGGGAAGATGAACCGTTCACTGCTGGACATCGGCGGCAGCGCATTGGTCATATCCCAGTTTACGCTGTGCGCGGATATTTCCCACGGCAGACGCCCGAGCTTCTTCGACGCGGCGGCACCGGCGTTGGCAGCGCCGCTGTATGAGCGGGTCGCGGCAGAGCTTCGCGCCCTCGGCGTCCCGGTGGAGACCGGGCGCTTCGGCGCGGATATGCAGGTGAGCCTCATCAACGACGGCCCGGTAACGATTTGTATGGATACCGCGGAGTTTATGTGACGGGGTGACACCATGAAGATCGAGTGCTTGCCGGTCGGTGAATTGCAGACCAATTGCTATTTGATATATGACGGTGATCGTCGCGGTATCGTCCTCGACCCCGGCGGCGAGCCGCAGACGATCCTTTCCCGGATCGCCGAGCGGCAGATGGATGTCGAAGCGGTCGTGCTGACCCATGCACATTATGATCACATTCTGGCGACGCCGGAGCTTTGCCGCGCTCTGCGCGTACCGCTGTGGTGCGGGCGGAGAGACGTCCCCGCACTGGAGGATGAGCACCGCAGTCTGGCGGCGTTTTTTGCGCCGGGGATGACCCTGCGGATGCGGGCGGAGCGGTCGCTGTGTGAAGGGGATGTGCTTGTCATCGGAAACGAGCGGCTGAACGTGTGGGAGACCCCCGGGCATACGCCGGGCAGTATTTGCCTGGTCGGAGATGCGGTGATTTTTGCGGGCGACACGCTGTTTGCGGGGAGCATCGGGCGCACTGATTTCCCGTACGGCGACCCGACGGCGATGATGGCATCACTCCGACGGCTGTCCGCGCTCGATGGCGATCGCCGGGTCTATCCGGGACACGGCGGGGAAACGACCCTTGCGTTTGAGCGGGTCGGCAATCCGTATTTGATGGGGATGTGAGGGAGACCGATGCTCATTTACTTATGCGGAAACGACTATCATTTTGAATTGGAAAATGTCAGCCGCCTGTTTTTGCCGCAGGAAAAAATCACTCCGCAGGTGGTGGAGGATTTCCCCGCGCCGACCGATGGCGAGATGCAGGCGTTTTGCCGGATGCGCGAGGAGGGAGACAGTGTTTTTCTCTCCTGCCGCGTGGTGCTGGGAACCTTCGATGAAACGCTGACACAGCGCGTCGATGCCACGACACCGGACTTGTCCGATGTCTGCGAGCTGGAGCTGTGTACACTGCTATACCGATCGCTTGTAAAGTTCTTTAACTTTACGCAAGACTGGGGCTTGGTCACGGGCGTCCGCCCGGTCAAGCTCCTGCGGCGCCTGACCGCCGAGATGGGCGCGGAGGGAGCGCGGGCGTATTTCCGGGACAAGCTGATGGTCAGCGACCCCAAGCGGACGCTGTGCGAAAACACGCTGGCGGTGGAGGACGAGATCTTGGCGCTGTCCCGCCCGGAGTCGTTCAGCCTGTATGTGTCGATCCCGTTTTGCCCGACGCGGTGCGACTATTGCTCGTTCGTGTCGCAGACGGTGGAGCGCGCCCGCAAGCTGATACCCGCGTATGTGGATAATCTTTGCCGCGAGCTTGCCTATACCGGCGATATGGCGCGGTCGCTCGGCTTGCGGCTGGAAACGGTGTATTTCGGCGGCGGAACGCCGACCACACTGTCGGCACAGGAGCTGACGCGGCTGTTTGCCACCATCGAGGAGCATTTTGACCTATCCCATTTGCGGGAATATACGGTGGAGGCGGGACGCCCCGACACCGTGACGCCGGAAAAAATGGCGGCGTTGCGGGCGGCGGGGGTCAGCCGGGTGAGCATCAACCCACAGACCTTGCGTCAGCCGGTGCTGGATGCTATTGGCAGACGGCACACCGTCGAGCAGTTCTATGACGCTTTTGCTATGGCACGGCAGGCGGGCTTTGACAATATCAATACCGATCTCATCGCCGGTCTGCCGGGGGATGACTACGACGGCTTTTGCGGCACGCTGGAGCGCATACTCCGGCTTGCCCCGGAGAGCATTACCGTCCACACGCTGTCGATGAAACGCGCGTCGAATATTATGTTGCAGAACCGGGCGGATTACCGCGTACGCAATGATGCAGTGAAGATGGTGCGGCAGACAGCGCGTCAGCTTCCGGCGGCGGGGTACCGGTCATATTATCTGTACCGCCAGAGCCGCACCGTCGGCAACCAGGAGAATGTCGGCTGGGCAAAGCCGGGCTTCGAGGGGCTGTATAATGTGTACATTATGGATGAAACGCATACTATCCTCGGGTGCGGTGCCGGTGCGGTCAGCAAGCTGAAGAAGCCGGGTACGGACGAGCTGTCGCGGATATTCAATTTCAAGTTCCCGTACGAATATAACGACCACACCGATCAAATGCTGTCCCGCAAGGATGAGGTGCGGACATTTTATCAAAATATTCACAATTTTTAACTTGTCAAATCGCGAAAAAACGCATATAATGAATAACGGAAACAAAAATAAGGAGGAATAACGATGACTACATGGGAGGATTTGGTGGTCAAGGCAAAGGAACTGGCGCAAGCGGCAGGCCGTAAGGCGACGGATGTCAAGGATTTGGCAAAAATGAAGCTGGCGATCGCTAAAAATGAGCACGCGATGGAAGCAACGCTCGAAGCCATCGGTCGGCTGTACTACGACAGCCGCCGGGAGGGCGCGACGCTGGATGAGGAAACGGTCAACGAGCTGTTCACGCAGATGGATGAGCTGACGGCGGCGAATGCCGACCTGCAAGCATCCGTTGATGCCAATCTCAACAAAAAATCCTGCCCGGAGTGCCATGCGGCAAACCCGGAGGATGCGGCTTTTTGCAATAAGTGCGGCGCGAAGCTGTAAAATAAGAATTAAAAAAGCGACGGAGTAATACTCCGTCGCTTTTTATATGCAAAGCTATACAGCTTTACAGTTTCTTTTCTTTGATCGGGAAGGAAACCGTCAGCTCGCCGGTCGCGTGGCGCACCTCATAGACCGTTTCGCCGCCAACCGTCGTCAGCTCGCCGTCGAAATCCTCCCCTTGCAGGCGAAAATCGTTATCGCTGTTGAGCAATACCTGCACCGAGTCGAGGCAATATTGCTCCGGCAGGATGCGTACGGTGCTGTCGTGCAACCCGGTGATAACAAACCGGCGGCGGTATTCCGCGCTGACCGGCGGGTGCTCGCGACAGCCGATCTTGCCATCGGCATCGGTGACAAAGACGCGACATTCCCGCCGCTCGGCTTTCGGGAAACGGTAGACCGCCTGCCCGTTTTCGATCCGCACGGTGTAGCCGTCCAGGATCGGCGCGCCGAGCGGCAGACGCAGGCGGGTATCCGCGGTGGGATCGGCGCAGTAGGCGGGAAATACATACGCGCCGTCGTGCCGGTGGATCATCAGCACCGGGGCGGGGTCGTTCGGGTCATAGTCATAGCCGATCTCGATGCCGAAATGCGCGAGCGCGGTCAGCATCAGCCGTTCGGCGCGGTAGTAGCGGCTTTCGCTATGTGGCGAAAGCCGACGGCCGCCCTTGCGGTAATCGCACGAATCGGTGCCGCGCAACCATACGAAACCATCGCCCCGCGTGCCAACAGCGCGATCACCTGCAAAGGCAAACCCCTTGTCACCCGTGGCGACGGTGGTGATCGCCCCGCCGCTCAAGAGCGGGTCGTGCTTGATGATCCCGACGGGTTTTCCGTTCACGGTGAGCGGCAATTCGCCCGCGACACCGTCGGTCAGAGCCACGCCGATCAGCCCGAGGAACGCATCCGAGGCGTGGGAGGGGTCGCCGAGGAAGATCACCCGCCCTCCGTCGCGGACATAGGCGAGGATCGCCGCTTCGTAGGCGCTTCCCGCCTGCGGGATGGGGGAGACGAGGACGCTGTTTTGATAGATCGTTTTGGTTTGCCCGACAAACGAGGCGGTGGAGGTTACCGACGAGAGCGGAATCCCCGCATTGATGGCGTTGCGGATGTACCAGTCGCCGAAGAACATTTCCGCCATGGTGCGTTCGTCACTTGCGGCGGAATATTCGTCAAACGGGTATACCCAAACCACGGGCGCGGGAGCATCCGGCATCGTTTTGGCGGCCTTTATCATGTGCGGCAACGGCTCGTAAACGCAGGAATCGGGCATATTGCCGTAGGAATTGTCGATCGTCAGGATGTTGAAGTTGGTCGGTGGGCAGGTCTTACCGTCGGCATCGACGCGGGAGATCGCCAGCGGCAAATAAATATCGTGCGGCTGGCTGTTATAGCGGTCGTACCACGGAGAGTTGACATACCACGGGTCGTGGAGATAAAAACGGAAAAGATACCGGTCATCCGGCAATTCCGCAATGCGGGACATATGCCCCATCAGCTCCAGACCGTAGTCGCCATTGAGTGCCGCCCACGGCGAATTGGCGGGCGGGAGCATCCCGAAATGCCCATCGTAAATGCTCTTGAGCGGGATGCCGTCGGTGGAAAGATCAATACCCATCGACATATTGGTGCCGCGGGTCTCGACCGGGAAATCCGGGCATCCTTCGCGGAAATCCCGCCAGAAGTCCAGCGCCAAACGCTGGACTTCTTTGAGGTTTTCCGGCAGGAATCGGTCGCCGTCAAATATCGCGCCGGTGGTCGCCCACGCATCGCGACCAAAGCCAAGCCCGTTGGAAAACCAGATATAATCAAAGCCCATATCCCGCAGGAAAACCTCCGCCTGTTTGCCTAAGAACTTGCCAAAGGGCAGTCCGTCCGGGATGCCGTCCGGGAAAGCGGCATACGGCACATCGTCCCCGCGGAAGGTGGCGTAGGAGCAGATCATCGACGCCTCGCCCATATCGTTGCCGAGGCATATCTCCCGGTGGCGGCGGTATTTGAAATCCGAATAGGCAAACTCCGGGCCGGGATCGAAGGTTTCTCCGACCCGGATCTTTTTATCGGGGAAATGCGCCTGTCCGCAGGCGCGGATCATAGCGACGATGCGCCGGAGCGTGCCATAGGTCATCACCGGCGGGTCGGGTATATATTTGCGCGGATTGCCCTGGATGGATACGCCGTTCGGGTCGATATTCCGCACCCACGAGGGCTTGTTGGCACAGCCGATGAGATACGCCCACTCGAATGCCTCATCGGGATCGCCCTTGTAGTCCAGTAGCTCCGTGCCGTCGGATACCCACAGCAGGACGCTGATTTCCTGCGCGTCCTTGACCAGCGGACGCCATTGGTCGAACACCTTGTCGCACACCGCGCGGATATACGCGTCATCGGTGCGCTTAAAGGGCTTGGCGCTCATTTCCAGCGTGACGGATCGAAACATAGCGGTTGCCTCCTTTATTTTACGATGATCCGCTCAATGCCGAGCAGATCGGCGATGAGAGCAAGCTCCTCTGCGTGATGCCCGATCCCCAAAGCAAAATGGTGGGTCGGCCCCTCCATCACCCAATGCTTGATGAAGGTGGGGGTATCCGGGGCAAATACGCCGCGGGTATTGGTATTGCCGGTTGGTGGAATGGCGCCCTTTTGCGATTCGCCCTCGCCGATGACGAACTTAAATCTGCCGTCGGCGGTTTGCGTGATGCCGAGCAGGGTGATCGGCCCCTCCTTGATCTTGAACTCCACCGACGCACCGCTACCGGGCTTGCCGTGGTATTTTTTGAGACTGCGCAGGACGGGCTTGCCCTCGGCGATGGCGAGGTGGTGCGGCCCGTCGTGCCCGACGAGGATGCACCCCGCTTCAAAATCGAACGGGTGAAGCTCGGCAAAGCTGCCGCCGATGCCCAGCCTGTCCATGATCAGCATCGCAAGGCAGGTCTTGATGTCGTATTCGCCGCACATCGGGACGCCCTCGGCATTGAGCAGGGAATTGCCGACGATAAACGACGCCGGAAGATCGCGGTGCATCGAGCCGGGCGTGCCCTCGTAATAGTAGGCAAGCCCCGTCAGGTGGTGCTTTTCAACAAAGCGATCGAGCGCCGCCGCCGCTTGTGCGGCGCGGAGCTTATCTGCATCGGTCAGCTTTTCGGTCAACGGATCGGAGCGGGGATCGGGCATATCGAACTCCCGGTCGATGACCGCCAGCTTGTCCGCGATCTCCTGCTCGGTAACGGCGTTGTATTCCTCCATCACGCCGTCGATCTCCAACAGCGGCACGTGGACACCGAATGCCGCCGAGATCGCGGTCGGATCGGCGTGCATATCGTACATGGCCTCCATTGTGTGTCCCATCAGCCCGATCCGCGCGCCCTTGAGCGTGTGCAATACCCCTGCGATGCGGCACCATTTTGCAATCTCCCGCGCGGCGTGCGGGTCGTCATACAGCCGCCCGAGGATGACATCGTAGATCCGACGCCCGAGCCGTACCGCGACGCCGGTGAACTCCGGCACCGAGCAGATGTTGTCGTTTTGCAGTTGCATGAAGGTGTTTGCCTTGTCGTAGTCGAGGTGGCTCTGTGGCTGTAACGCCGCCAGGATGACCGGCGTCGGCACATCCCGGATAATCGGCGCGAAAACCGATGAGGTGGCGTAGGTGGTCATATTGCAGATGATGAGGTCAAGCTCCGCGCACCGCATCTGCCGGGCGATCTCATAGGCTTTTTCGGAGCTGTCCGCCATACCGAAATCCACCACCTCAACGCCGTTTCCGGCGACAAGCTCGCCAAAGGTGCGATGAAAATCCATAATGCTTTCATACAGCCCGTCAAACTGCGCCCAATAGGGGGCGTGAGCGACGGCAAAGATGCCGATACGCGCGGTAGTTTGTACTTTTCTTTCGATCATATTTTTCCCTCCAATAATAATAACACCTTGATTTTACGGGAAAAACGCGGTATACTCAATACATAAAATAAACAGCGATTTGCACAAAATAAAGGTTGTGAGGAAAATGCTTTTTCGGGACATCGCCCCGTTTGCCCGGTATGTCCGCTTGCAGGTGCTCAAGCAAAACACGGTTTTCCCCGTCCGCGTTGCGCCGGATGCGCGATTTTTCTATACCTTGAGCGGCGCGGGAACAATCCGCGTCGGTGATACCGCTTATCCGATGGAGCGGGGGAGTGTGCTGATCCTCGCGCCGGGGACAACGTATCATCTGCTGACCCCGCCGGACGGCGTGACCTATTTTGCGGTCAATTTTGACTATACCGGCGCCTATCGGGATATGACCCGGGCGATCCCGCCCGTTCCGGCGGAGGAATACACGGGTGACTGCCTGGCGACCGAGCCTTTTTCCGATCTGCCGGCGTTTGACCGTACGGTATATCTGACCGGACAGTATGCGCTGGAGCCGTTGTGCGCCGATGCACAGCGGGAGTTTGCCCGCCGTCTGCATTTCGGGGATCGGATGGCGGATGCCGTGCTGACTCAGCTGTTGCTCCTTTGCGCCCGGCAGGTCAAAACGCCCGACAGCGGGAAAACCGGCGAAACGGCGGAAACGATCATCCGCTATCTGCACGAGCATTATGCCGAGCCGCTGACCAACCGCGCGGTCGGTGCGCGGTTTTCATTCCACCCGAACTATGTCAATGAGCTGATCCGCCGCAGTACCGGCTTACCGCTCCATCGCTACCTCCTGCATATCCGCATCCGCCGCGCGATGGAATGGCTGGAAAGCTCCGATCTCCCCGTCGGGGAGATCGCGACGTTGTGCGGCTTTCCGAGCCTGCACTATTTTTCGCGCTACTTTAAGCAGGAAACCGGCTTGCCCCCGACCGCATACCGCCGCAAATGAATATCGCTCCTTTTTCGGGTCATGCTATAGCCGAAAGGAGCAATGAACTATGTTTAAGCACGAAAAACAGCTATTCCATCCGGTTGAGATCGAGAAACCCAATCCACAGTATGCGGTGCTGTTGCAGGAACAGCTTGGCGGCGGGAACGGTGAACTCAAGGCGGCAATGCAGTATATGTCGCAGAGCTTTCGGGTGAAAGACCCCGAGATCAAGGACTTGTTTTTGGACATCGCCGCCGAGGAGCTGGGACACATGGAAATGGTGGCGACCGCAATCAATTTGCTCAACGGACACGATGTCGACTCCTCCACTGTCGGCGCGGGGGAGATCCAGGCGCATGTGATCCTCGGGTTAAATCCGGGTTTGATCAATTCGTCAGGATATTCCTGGACGGGGGATTATGTGACTGTCACCGGCGATCTGTGCGCGGATCTGCTCTCAAATATTGCCTCCGAACAGCGCGCCAAGGTCGTTTATGAATACCTTTACCGCCAAATCGACGACAAAAAGGTCAAGGAAATGATCGACTTCCTGCTCAACCGCGAGGAGGCGCACAACGCGATGTTCCGCGAAGCGTTCAACAAGGTGCAGGATACCGGCTCAAACCGCGATTTCGGGGTGACGCGGGATTCGCGGATCTATTTTGACCTTTCTACTCCGTCCGGCAAATCTTCTTTCCCGGATACCAAGGTTGAAAAGCCACAGTTTACGACACCAAACAACGGATAAAATGAACAATGGGGTTGCCAAAAAAGTCGCCGGACTTTTTTGGCAACCCCATCAATTTGGTAGGCGGCTTGATCGGAAACGGCTGTATACATCGCCTCCCCGGTGCAGTTGATATAAAAGAAAAGAGCTCTTGATTTCCGGGATGGATGCGCTTATAATAGGTATAGCCGAAGGCGATCGGGTTCGGTTCCCGTCGGTTATAGAACAGCAAAGAGGGAGTGCGCAAAATGCCGTTGCTGGAGTCCGGAGAAATGTATCTGGAAACCATTTTGATCCTGTCCCATCAAAAAGCCGCCGTGCGTTCGATCGACGTGAGCGAGCATATGGGCTTTTCCAAGCCGAGTGTCAGTCGCGCGGTGGGATTACTGCGCCATGACGGGTATATCACGGTCGATGACGGCGGCCTGCTCCCCTTGACTGAAAAGGGACGCGTTATTGCGGAAAAGATCTATGAACGGCATACGCTGTTGACCGGCTTTTTGACCGGACTTGGCGTGGATGAGCAAACGGCGGCGCAGGATGCCTGCAAGATCGAGCACGACATCAGCGACGCATCCTTTGAGGCGATCAAAAAGCATCTGACACAGCACAACGCATAACCGTTCGCCGGCGGGGCATACTGTCTGTGAGGTGACAGCTATGCAACCGAAGAAAGAGCCGTACCGCGACCCGCCGTCCGACAAGCCGGTGATCGGCGACCCCGTCGATGTGTGGGATATGGTCAACAAATACGGCACCTACAATGTGCAGGATACCTCCGCCGCCGACCATCTGTTTCCGATGATCGGGCAGAAGGATTATCCTGATCGGAAAAAGAAAAAGTAAAGCAAAAGCGTTTATCCAAACGGATAAACGCTTTTGTCATTTTATATCCAGTTGAGGCTGAGCTTGCCGTCGGCGGCGTCGATCGCCAATGCCGTCGGCGGGTCGTTATATCGCCGGACGATCTCCTCGGCGCAGTCGAGAAAGCGCGAGGCCATGACGAAGTTCTTCGGGTCGGCGACGGCCTTGAGCCCGGGATGGAAGATGTCTCGGAGGCAGTCGTACGTGCCCACGAAATAGCCGAGTTCCTTCAAGGCGGCGCAGCTTTCGCGCGTCTCGCCCTCGAAGGAGTTCCAGAGCACGCGGTCGAGTCCGAGCGCCTTCATCTCCCGGGCGATCTTCACCGAATCGCGCGCCGGGGCGTTCGGCTTGAGCGGCCAGTTGTAGAGCCGGCATTGCGTGTTGTCGTCCCAGAGCCACACGTCGGCCGTGCCCGGGAAGCGCGCCAGCGCCGGATTCTTCCGAAGCTTCTCCAGGAAGGTCTTCACCTCGCCCCGGCGCTCGCGCCAGGCGCGGTAGTCCGCCGCCGCGGCGGGCAGCGACGGCGCGAGGAAGAACCGAAGCTCGCGGTCGTAGGCCCAGCGGCCGAGTTCGGCGATCCACTTCGGCGTCGCCGACCAGAGGCCGTCGACGCACTTGACCGCGAGCGCCGCGTCGCAGGTCTTGGCGACGCCGCTCATCAGGCACGAGCCGCCGCGCAGGAACCCGTAGAAGCCCATCGACAGCGACTGGCCGTTCGCGAAGGAGAGCTCGGACGCCTGCATCTCGATCGACGGATCGTCCGCCGGGTACGCCATGCCCTCGCCGAACGGCCAGATGCAGGTGTCGCCTTTCGCCGTCCGCCACGCCGGCGGATAGGCGACCGGGCGCGTCATCTTCATCCCGGCCGGCGCCGACAGGGTCAGGCGGAACTCCCGCGCCGACACCTTCGAGAGCCGCGCCGTGACGACGTTGCCCGGCTCGGGCTCGACCGTCCAGCGAAGCGCCTCGCCCTCCCGGCAGATTCCCCTCGCGGGCAGCCCCGCGCACGTCTCGAACCGTTCGCCGCCCGCGACGATCGCAATCGCGCCCGAAGCCTACGAGGAAGTCCTCAAGGGCAAGCCCGCGCGCTTCGAGACGATGCTCTTCAACGTCGTCAACGGCGCGCTCAAGAAGGCGCGCGAAGCCACCCAGCAGGAAATGGCCAAGATGATGCAGCAGAACGGCGGACTGGGCGGTCTCT
>CALDHV010000060.1 GCA_937902305.1 uncultured Clostridia bacterium | reverse complement strand
ATAAACGGAAAAGGATGTTGCAAAACCTACAAGCTCCCTATCTTGCCCCGCCCTTTGACGGTCGGTTTACTCCTGTCAGGTTAAGCGTAGATCTCCGGCTTCAAAACGCCGATGTAGGGCAGGGCACGGTATTTTTCGTCATAATCCAACCCGTAGCCGACGACGAACTCGTCCGGGATGGTTTTGCCGACATAGTCCGCCTCAAAATCGACCTCGCGGCGCTCGGGCTTATCAAGTAGGGTGCAGGTCTTGACCGAGCGACAGCCTTTCAGCTCCAAGTACTTTTTGAGATGCGCCAGCGTGCGACCGCTGTCGATGATGTCCTCGACCACCACGATGTCGCACTTGTCGAGATCCTTGCGCAACAGGTCAAGAATGATATTGACCTTGCCGGAGGTTGAGGTGTCCGAGCCGTAGGAGGAAACACGCATAAAGTCGATCTCGACCGGCACCGTGACGCGCTTCATCAGCTCACCCATAAACACGACCGAGCCCTTGAGGATACACAGCAAGACCAGCCGGTGATTCTCCCCCGCGTAGTCGTTATCCAGCTGTTTCGCCAGCCGGGCGACGATGCCGTTGATTTCCTCCTCCGAGACCAAAACGCGCGACAAATCCTGATGCATAGTACAACACTCCTCATTGCTTTTATGATCATTGCAACAACATATGGTATTATTTTAGCATATTTTGCAGAAAAAGCAATAGAAATTGCGCTTTTTTCTGCCGCTTTTTCCGTTTTTTTCGAAAATACTTGCACGATCGAGCGAAATATGATATGATACACGAAATTATATAAAAGAGGGGCGTTTTGAATGGCAAAGCCGATCGTTTTGTGCGCGGACAGCACGTGTGACCTCAGCCCGGAGCTGTTGGAGAAGTATCAGGTGCATCTCCTGCCCTTGCACATCAGTCTGGACGGACAGACCTACCGGGACGGGGTTGACATTTTTCCGGATGACATCTACGCGATCTACCGGGAGAAAAAGCTCCTGCCGAAAACGGCGGCGACGAATATCGACGAGTATCGGGAGTTCGTCAAGCCGTTTATCGACGCGGGAAACGATGTCATTTACATCACGCTCGGCTCGGGGCTTTCCTCGACCCACAATAACTGCCGCCTTGCGGCGGAGGAGACCCCGGGGATGTACGTCGTGGACAGCGGCAATCTTTCCACCGGCATGGGGCACGTCGTCATCGGCGCGGCGGAGCGGATCGCCGCCGGGATGCCGGTCAAGCTGATCGTCGAGGAGCTGAAGGCGCTGACCAAGCACGTGGAGGCAAGCTTTGTGCTGGATTCGCTGGAGTTTCTGCACAAGGGCGGGCGCTGCTCGGCACTGGCGATGATGGGTGCCAACGTGCTGAAGCTGAAGCCGTGCATCGAGGTCAACAACGCCGACGGTACGATGGGAGTCGGCAAGAAATACCGCGGCACCTACGAAAAGGCGCTGGAAATGTATGTGCAGGATCGCCTGCAGGGGCGCACCGACATCGTGAAAAATCGCATTTTTCTGACCCACTCCGGTATGCCGGAGGAGAAGGTTCTTCACATTCGGGATGAGATCGAGAAGTATATGCATTTCGATGAGATCCTCATCACCCGCGCGGGTTGCACCATTTCGTCCCATTGCGGGCCGAATACGCTGGGCATCCTGTTCGTCACGGAATAAAAAAGCAAAGAAATCCCGCCGGCGCCGGAGCCAAAACCGGTGCGGGCGGGATTATTCAGTTGCAGTAGGTGTCGCGGTCGGCGGCGGGGGAGACGCCGTAGCGCTTGCAATAGGCACGGAAAAACGCGGAATAATCGCGAAATCCGCAGTCGGCGGCGGCCTTGGTGATCGGCGTTCCCGCCAGCAGACGGCGGCGCGCCTCAATCAGCCGCTTGACGAGGATATAGTCCCACACCGTCGAGCCGGTCGCCGCGCGGAACAGCCGCCCGAGCTGGGTCTTGCTGATGAAAAAGCGGCGGCACAGATCGTCGAGCGACAGCTCCTCATACAGATGCGTATTGACATAGCGCAGGATATCCCGGATGCGGGACGGCTCGCCTGCTTCCTCCCGGGAGTCGGCGCGGCGGCAGAAGCTGCCGTACAGCTCAGAGAGGATCGCCGGCATCGCCGCCCGCAGAGCGGCAAGCCCGGCGGCTTTGTCCGGCGTTCGCTCGATATGTGCGAAGATCGCGTGCAGATATTGCCCGTCGAGGGTGTCGGCGGGGTATTCGTTGCCGGTTCCGAGCGGGTAGTCGGCAAACGCGGTCAGGAGCTGTTGCCCGAACGGAAGCTCGGTCGGCAATTCCTGCTCGCGGAACTGGATGACGATGCGCTCATAGGGGCTTTCACTGTGAAACTCCGGCGTATGTACCTCGCCGGGGCGCATCAGCAGGATATTGCCCGGCTGTAGGCGGTAGGCGGTGCTTTCTACCCGATAGACGACCTGCCCGGATACGAAAAAATACAGCTCATATCCGTCGTGCGCGTGCATCAAAAAGCGTGCGGGGTCGGGCGACCGGTCGCGTGAATGGTGATATTTGATCCCGGGAGAGTCCAAAGAATACAGTGTGGGCATATCCTACCGCCTCCTTATCGTATCAAAATATAGCACACGATGAACATATTTGCAATATGATTTTCGGATTTTTTTCTTTAATGCAATGGTTTTTTTGGCAAAACACGTATATAATCAAATCTAAATAACGGGGGACTGCGATGACGGTCGCCCGGTCAAGGAGGACGGAATATGAAACTGACATTTCGCTGGTATGGCGACGATGACCCGGTGACGTTGGATCACATCCGGCAGATCCCGACGATGAGCGGTATCGTTTCTGCGATCTACTCGGTGCCGGCGGGCGGCGTCTGGAGCGAGGAGGCAATCGCCGCGCTTAAGAAGAAAGCCAACGACAAGGGGCTGGAGTTTGAGGTCGTGGAGAGCGTTCCCGTGCCGGAGGACATCAAGCTCGGCAACGAGAAAGCACCGCAGTTGATCGAAAACTACTGCGAAAACGTGCGCCGTCTCGGACGTGCGGGCGTCAAGTGCATCTGCTACAACTTTATGCCGGTCTTTGACTGGTTACGCAGTGAACTGGAGCATCAACAGCCGGACGGCGCCAACGCGCTTGCCTATGACGAGCAGACGGTGCTGGGAATGAACCCGTTGACCTGCGAGCTGTCGCTTCCCGGCTGGGACGAGAGCTATTCCAAGGATGAGCTGAAGGCTCTGCTGGAGCAGTATAAGACGATGGGCGAGGAACAGCTGTGGAAAAACCTCGAGACCTTCCTCAAGGCGGTCATCCCGGTCGCGGAGGAGGCGGGGGTCAAAATGGCGATCCACCCCGATGATCCGCCGTGGGGGATGTTCGGTCTGCCGCGCATCATCACGAATGAGAAAAATCTTGACCGCTTCCTGCATCTCGTGGACAGCCCCGCCAACGGGCTGACCTTCTGCACCGGCTCGCTCGGCGCGGATGTCAACAATGACCTGCCCGCGATGATCCGCAGGTTCGGTACCCGCATCCACTTTGCCCACCTGCGGAATATCAAGCACACCGGTGAGCGGCAATTCGAGGAGGTCGGGCATCCGACCCCGTGCGGCTCGCTGGATATGTACGAGATCGTGCGGGCGCTGGTGGAGAGCGGCTTTGACGGCTATGTCCGCCCGGATCACGGACGGATGATCTGGGGCGAAAAGGGACGCTACGGCTACGGTCTGTATGACCGCGCGCTGGGTGCAACCTACATCGCGGGACTGTTTGAAGCGATAGAAAGAGGGGAAAAGTAATGCGTTTCGGTGTGTGTATCGGTTCCTGTATCGGGGAAAATGCGTATAAACTGGAGAAGATTAAGCAATACGGCTATGATTATGCGGAATTGGGTCTTTCCACCGTCGCCGAATGGACACAGGAGGATATTGCCGCCGCCCGTGCCGAAATGGACAGGCTCGGCATCTACGGGGAGGCGTGCAATGGCTTCTTCCCGTTTGAAAAAGGGTATCTGACCGGCAAGGATATGGATCTCGCGGTGGTGGAGGAATACACCCGCCGCGCCCTCGGCAAGGCGGCGCGTCTCGGGCTGAAGGTCGCCGTGCTCGGTAGTGGCAAGGCACGCTACATCAACGATGAAAGCGACCGCGCCGCCGGGGAGGAGCGCTTTGTGCAGGTGTTGCGCGTTGCGGGCGACATTGCGGCGGAATATGGCGTGGAGATCGCCATCGAGCCGTTGCGCTACGGTGAGACCAACTTCATCAACACCGTGGCGGATAGTCTCGAAATGGTCAAAAGGGCTGACCGTCCGAATGTTTTCACGCTGGCGGATTTCTACCATGTGGCGATGAACGAGGAGCCGCTCGATACGATCCGCAACTGCGGCGATCTGCTCCGCCACGTGCATATCGCGCGCAGCAACCCCGACCGGATGATGCCGGTCAACCCGGAGGATCAGCCGGCTTGCGCCGCTTGGGCGGCGGCTCTCAAGGAGAACGGCTACGACCGCCGTATCAGCCTGGAGGGCGGATTAGGTGATATGGACGAGACCCTGCCGAAAATGCGGCAGGTGCTCAAGCAATTTGAATAAGGAAGGAAGATAAAAATGAGTAAGGTTATTGTTATTACCGGCGCGGGCGGCGTGCTCTGCTCCGGCTTCGCGGCGCATCTCGCCAAGGCGGGCAACAAGGTTGCTCTGCTGGATCTCAACGAGGAGGCGGCGCAGAAGGTCGCCGCGCAGATCGTCGCGGACGGCGGTATCGCCGAGGCATTCAAGTGCAATGTGCTGGATAAGGAGAATATCGAGGCAGTGCATGGGAAGATCCTGCAAAAGTTCGGCAAGTGCGATGTGCTGATCAACGGTGCGGGCGGCAACAATCCGCGTTGCACCACCGCGCACGAGGAATATGAGGCGGGGGATGAGAACGCACAGGATTTCTTGACGTTCTTCAATATTGAAGAAAAGGGCTTTGATTTTGTTTTCGACCTCAACCTCAAGGGCGTTTTGCTTCCGAGCCAGGTGTTTATGCCGGATATGCTCGGTCGCCCGGGTTGCTGTGTGCTGAATATCTCCTCGATGAACGCCTATCGCCCGCTGACCAAGATCCCGGCGTATTCCGCGGCAAAGGCGGCGGTGAGCAACTTCACCTCTTGGCTGGCGGTGCATTTTGCCAAGGAGGGCGTGCGCGTCAACGCGATCGCGCCCGGCTTCTTCGTCACCAATCAGAACCGCGCTCTGCTGTTCCATGAGGACGGCACGCCGACGCCGCGCACCGGCAAGATCCTGCGCTCGACGCCGATGGGCCGCTTCGGTGATGTGGAGGAGCTGCTCGGCACGGTGGATTGGTTGCTCGATGAAAGCAAATCCGGCTTTGTGACCGGCATCACGGTGCCGATCGACGGAGGCTTCTCGGCTTACAGCGGTGTATGAGTGACGAGGTCATCCGCTATATCCGCGATCTCCGTGCCGCAGGCGAAAAGGTTATCGGAGTCAACGACCACGATGAGATCACGGTCGGAAAACAATAACACCTTTTTTTGGCAAACGTCCGTTTCACTCTGCCTGTTCTGTATTTCCTCACTGGTGCGCGTCCCGTTCCGGGCTTTTGCAGACGCGTTGATGAAACGATGTTTCATCCGAAAATCATTTAACCCCCCTGGGGTCAGGGATGGGGAATCGGGGGGGTGACCGGCTTTTTTGAAGTCCACGCATATTCGCTGAAAGTCCATACAGCAGGCCATGATCCATTATTTTTGAGGGACAGCTTTAAGAACTGAGGGGGGCAACATGATCCTGTAATCTCGGCGCAGCGAAATCTGCAGAGTAAGATTGCCTGTAAATTCATACTATCCTAGTCAAGTGGGGGTGTGGTCTATGGGTTTAAGAAACAGAAATGAAGTCTTAATGGATTCCACGGTATTCGAAACATTCGAAAGCAACGTAAGGTCGTACTGCAGAAAATATCCGGTAGTCTTTTCGCAAGCGAAAGGGTCAGTACTGATCGATCAGGATGGGAAAGAATACATCGATTTCCTCTGTGGAGCAGGAAGCTGCAACTATGGTCATAATAATGACTATATCAAGGGAAAAGTGGTTGAATATCTGATGGGCGACGGCCTTCTGCACGGGTTGGATATGTACTCGGTTGCAAAGGGTGAGTTCATCGAGTGTCTGGAGAACAAGGTTCTGATCCCGCGGGGATACGACTATAAGGTTCTGTTTCCGGGACCGACCGGAACGAACGCGGTTGAAGTTGCACTCAAGAACGCCCGGAAAGTGAAAGGCAGGTCGAATGTGCTTGCCCTG
>CALDHV010000059.1 GCA_937902305.1 uncultured Clostridia bacterium | reverse complement strand
CAGCATCTTCATCTCCTCGGCGGCTTCGTCTATCTTGACGATGGTCTTGTGCAGGTCGATGATGTGGATTCCGTTCTTCTGATCGAAGATGTACGGAGCCATCTTAGGGTTCCACTTGCGGGCGAGGTGGCCGAAGTGAACTCCTGCATCAAGCAATTCTTGGAAATTTGTTCTTGACATAATTTTTCTTTTTTGTCCTCTTTTCGAGGTCTCTTTACTTCAAGGTGGAGTAGCATTAAGGTCTCCATCCTTTTCCGCAGTGCGTCAACACCGAACTCGTCGGGTTTGGAAAACGCATCTGTACTTTGTAAAACAACTATAATACTAACGTTTGCTGAACTGGAAGCGGCGGCGTGCTCCGGGCTGACCGGGTTTCTTGCGCTCAACCTCGCGTGCGTCGCGGGTGAGGAAACCGGCTGCCTTGAGGGCAGAACGATATGCTTCTTTGTCAACTTCGCACAGCGCACGGGCGATGCCGAGACGGATGGCCTCTGCCTGACCCTTGATTCCACCGCCTACGATGGTAATCTTGGTGTCGAACTGACCTTCTGTCGCGGTAACGGCGAACGGCTGGTTCACAACGTAACGGAGAGTCTCCTCCTTGAAATAATCTTCGAAGGGACGGTCGTTGATCGTGATGTTGCCTTTTCCGGCTGTGAGATAAACGCGAGCTACAGCTGCTTTACGTCTTCCAAGGGCGTTTGTCTGTTCCATTTGCTCTGTTTAAATTTCGTCCAACTTAATTGTCTTAGGGTTCTGGGCCTGGTGAGGATGCTCGGGACCTGCATAGATGAAGAGGTTTCCGAGGATCTTGTCGCCAAGACGTGTTTTGGGGAGCATACCCTTTACTGCTCCTCTGATGAGTTCAGTGGGCTTCTTTGCGAGAATCTCCTTGGGAGTCGAGAAGCGCTGTCCGCCCGGATATCCGGTATAGCGGACGTACACCTTGTCGGTCATCTTCTTTCCCTTGAGAATCACCTTCTCCGCGTTGATTACGATGACGTTGTCACCACAATCCACGTTGGGGGTGAACCCGGGCTTGTTCTTTCCGCGAAGGACAAGAGCAATACGGGAAGCAAGACGTCCAAGAGCGAGATCGGTCGCATCAATGAGAACCCACTTCTTGTCGACAGTCGCCTTGTTGAGGTACACTGTCTTGTAGCTTTGTGTGTCCATTGTCTTTAGCTTAATGGTTAATAATAAAACTTTGCGATCCCTACACTACATAGGGGTCGCAAAGGTACAAAATATTTTTAAAGTGGAAAAATTTATTTTACCACAAAGCTTTCTTCCGTGTGGAACGGCTCTCCGTCCTCCAGCACGCCCTCGACGGTGACGTGGAAGGAACCGGGATATGCGGGGGTGCGGAAATGCATCTCGGCCTCCTGAGAAGCGCCTATCTCCACCATAGGATGCCAGCATATCGTGTTCGCCTCGTCCGGACAGTCGTTGAAGGCCATTGGATACGAGGTCCCGGCGAAATCGACTATCCTGACGTTGTCGGGGAACGAGATGAACGGCATATTGCCCTTTAAGGTGACGAAGTTCGCCACGCCTCCGAAAGCATTGGAGCCGACAAGGTAGGTGTAAGGATAGATTTCGACCTCCCTTATCAGGGACGGGTCGTATTCCATAATCTTCGAGTGGTCCAGTACGGGGACGCCGTCGATCATCATAAGCGAATTGCCCCATACGTTCTCGGCGCTGCGGAACACGTCGTTCATCTTGACGCTTATCCCCCACCTGCCGTCCTTCTTCCTGGCGCGCAGTTCGGGGATTATCTCGACGAACAGCTCCTCCATCGTGGGGAAACGGGTATAGTCGTCGAGGCTGTAGCGCACCATCTCTCCGGGACGGAGCAGGAAGTCGTTTTTCTTGGGGACATACTGGAAGAGCGTGTCCTGCCTGGTGGACTGCACCATCCCGCGACCCCTCCTGACGAGCAAAGGCTCGGTCCATCTCGCGATGCCCAGCTTCGGAAGCTTCTCCGGGGCGGGCGCGACGAAAGGAGAGACTATGTCCAGCCAGCACCTGGCATCCGGGCCGGCGCCGACCAGTTCGAACACGAGATCCTGGGATCCGTATATGTTGCCGGTGCGGAAACGGACGGTATCCTGCAGGGACGCGGTATATATATTGGTAGGATCACCGGGAGTCGACAGGAGCGCGAAGCACTCCGCATCGGAAGCGACCTTCTCCCTGTCCGCACCGCAGAGGCACGCGCATATTATCTCCCCGTCATATTCGGGAGCGACATCCGACCTGAAGCCCTTCACCGCCGGATGACGGTCGAACGCAACTATGGAAGCCTCCTCCGCGTGGGCAAGACCGTCCTCGTGGACAACGGTGACGCACATCGTGGCAGGCTTGAGCGTAAGATTGCGCAGCATCATCGTCACGTCGGAAGAAGTCCCGCAGGTGGAAGGCAGAGTGATTTTCAGGTTACCGCTGGGAGAATGGCCTCCCTCGGGGGAGCAATAGCAGTCGTCGGGGATTATCTCCACCCCGTCGCGCACCTTGGCGGTGGTCAGGGTATTGTATATCGCGACAGTCCTCGCGCCTCGGGAAAAATCATAGCCGATCTCCCCCCTGTTCAGCGCAGTATAGGCGCAGAGTCGGTAATTGCCGGTAGGAAGGTTGGCGGGAATGCGGAGAGCCCCGGCTCCGCGACCCTCGTTGAGGGCGATCTTGGTGGCGGCGCCGTTGCCGTCGGTGCTTTCGAGCTCCACGTACGCCACGGCGCTGAACTTCGAAAGGCCGCCGTGGGTCTGGTCGAAGCAGAACGCGGATATCCAGATGCGCTCTCCGGCCACGTACGCCGTCTTATCGGTGCTCAGGTAAACCCTCTCCACAAGCCTGTCCTCACCCCTGAGGGCGAAGGAGCAGAGCAGAGCCGCAATTATAAACAGTGTTCTTCTCATAATCTATTTGTGTTCTGTGGGCCAGTCCGAAGGCTTGTCCTTGGTACCTGCATATTTTCCGCCGCCGGTCTCAGCCGTGCAGTCGACGCATCTGCTCTCCGACCAGAGCATAATGTTCGAAACATCGTATCTCACCGGCCTGTTCCCTCTCATATAGAACTGGTCGAGGGTCTCGTCCTCATCCAGATGGTCCTCCGGGTCGAACAGGAGCTTCGTGTCGTCAGGGGCGTCTCCCGCGTACATTCCCAGCTCGCTGTTGTAGAAGAATTTCGAAACCGTGCTTACTCCGTGGAGCACGCACACGTATCCGACGAGGGCTGCCCTGCCATCCTTCATGTCGCGTATGTTTCCGTAGATGGCGTTGGGGGTGGGGGCGAAAAGGTCTCCGGTAATGGAGGACGCCCTGTTCACCTCGTTGAAATACTCGTAGGCCTCCTGCGGGATGGAGCAGACGTTCAGCCCCACGTTGTAGAGAATCTGAACCTTTTTGCTCTTGCGGGAGATGCCGGCGATCTTCGCGCCGGAGACCTTCCCCCCGTCTTCCGCGGTCTTCACACCGTCAATGCCCTCGCCGCTGTTCCAGCAGTAGAAGGTAGGGGACGTGCCGCCCGTAACCGGAGTGTAATACTCCCTGTCCCCGGGCTTCCTGGGATTTTTGTAGACGAAGAGGTACTGCGCGTTGTAATCGGCGCTGTATTCCCACCTCTCGGTGTAACTCCATTTGACGTAAGGGTTCCCGGGGTCGGGCACAGCGTCGAAGAGCACGTCCACCTCGCTCTTGCCGACCTCCACCCTGAGATTGCTCAGCGTCGGGGCCTCGCAGGGCTTCGCCCAGGGGGTGGCATAGTCGTAAACCACTCCGTTGCGGCGGTCTCTCACGCGGAGCCTGTATTCGCGCCCGCCGTGGTAGGGGACGGATATCTCCGCCTTGGAAACGAGGTTCTTGTCGCTGCCGTATTTCCCGCCTTCCGAATCCTCGACCCAGATTATCGCGAGGGCCTCCTTCATCCGTATTCCGGAATTGACGGGAGTCGTCTGGCTTATGCTGAACTTCGAAACTCCTCCGGCGACAATGTCGCCCTCGACCACGAGCGCGGCTTCACCTTCGGGCACGTCCGCGCTGAAGTCATACACGCAGCCGCATACGAAAGGAAGGATCGTCAATAAAAGAAATATTCTCTTCATCGCTAGAATTTCAGATTAAGATTGACATAGGGGACGGGGCAGGCGAACACGGAAATCATATGTCCGCGCACTGTCGAACCGGCCGCGTTGTAATAGACCGAATAGGCGTTCTTCCTTCCTGTGACATTGTAGCATCCTATCGTGAAGGAAGCGTGGGTGAAGGCCTTGAGCCTGTGCGTCGGCTCGATGTTGAACGCAAGGTCGAGCCGGAAGTAGTCCGGAAGCCTGTAGGCGTTCCTGTCGGTGTACAGGAGTTTCTCCTCCCCTCCGTAGTAGTACTTGGATGTCGGTATAGTTACCGGACGTCCCGTGGAATAGTCGAGATTTGCGGAGAAGCTGAAACGGTGAGTGATCTCATAGTTGGCGACCACCTTCAGATCGTGGGGCTTGTCATACGGCGCGCAGTACCATTTGCCGCCGCTGATGGTGGAGATTCCCCTGTCCGTCATTTCCTGGAGGAAAGTGCGGGAATATGTGTAGGAAATCCAGCCGTTGAGCTTGCCGAAAGGCTTGCGCAGCATCAGTTCCGCGCCATACGCCTTTCCCCTGGTATTGACCAGGTCGTCGATCAGGTTCCCGTTCATCACGAGCTTCGCCCCGGACTTGTAATCCAGCCCGTTGCGGGTGGACTTCCAATAGCCCTCGAGGCTGATGTCCAGCGCTCCGCCGGCAACGGTCCAGTAGACTCCGCCCGCCGCCTGCCATCCTTCGAGCGGCTTGACCTTTCCGCAGGCGAGCTGCCAGGTGTCCATGGGCGAGATGGACGAAGAGTTGGATATGAGGTGGATGTACTGGCTGATATTGTTGAAGCCGGCCTTCAGGGAGAAGTTCGACTGGGGAGAATATTTCAGGGATATCCTTCCCTCGGGAGCGCAATGGAAGGATTTGTCATCCGGGTTGTATGCGGACGAGAAACGGGCTCCGAAATCCAGGGAAAGCCTGTCGCCTATCTCCCAGAGGTCGGACAGATAGAGCGCGGGCTGCACGGAGGTCTGGAGCGGAAGGCTGAGGTCGCCCTCTCCGGAGGAGAACGCCTGCGTGCCGGGGTTCAGCCTGATATAGAGAGCGTCCAGTCCGTAGCTGAGGGTGTGGCGCTCCAGCCTGGTCTTGAACGCCGCCTTCAGATGGCCCTGGGCAATGGCCGTGTTTATCTCGTAGGGGGTCTTGCCTATCCCGCTGTCGTACAGCCTGTTGCCGTAGGAGTCGTATCCTCCGGAGACGGAGAGCGTGCTCCTGTCGCCTACGGCGCCCTGGTATTTGAGGGAGACGTTCAGGTTGTTGTAGCGGAACGACGTGTCCCTGCTGAAGGAGAAGCGGTCTCCGGACCAGTAGGCGTAGGCGCGGATGACGTGCTTGTCGTTGAACTTGTGGGTTATTCCGAGATTGACGTCATTGAAGTTTGCGGAACCGCCGGCATAGTTGCTGTTGGAAGGGAGGGCGCGCAGAATCCAGTCCGAATATGTAGTGCGTCCCCCGAGAAGGAAGGAGGTCTTCCCCTTCACGATAGGAGCCTCTATGCTGGCACGGCTGGTCAGCACGCCGATGGCAAGGTTCGCGTGGAACTTGTCGAAGCTGCCGTCGCGGCTGTCAACCTGCAGAACCGAGGAACCCTTCCGCCGAACTCCGCAGGGATGGAACTCTTGTAAAGCTCCACTCCGGAAACCACGTCCGGATTGAACGCGGAGAATATTCCGAACATATGGGTGGGGTTGTAGACGGTGCCTCCGTTGAAAAGGATGAGGTTCTGGTCCGTGGACCCGCCCCTGACGTTGAAGCCGCCGGAAGCCTCTCCCACTGACTTGACGCCGGGAAGGGTCATCACCGCCTTGAGGATATCCCCCTCGCCGAAAGCGGTAGGGATGCGTCCTATGGTCTTTATGCTGATTTTCTCAAGACCGATTGCGGTGGTGCGGTGCTTGGCCATCGACTCTCCGGTAACCATCGCTCCGGTAAGGGCGGTGACCTTCTCCTTCATCATCACGTCGAGACTTCCGTCGCCGCGCACCACTATGCGTATGTGCATGTCGTCCTTCGAGTACTCCTTGAAGTTGAGTGCGTTCTCCCCGCCGGGCAGGGTTATGGAATAGAAGCCCTCGGCGTCGGTGGTCGCGTAGGAGGACTCGAGGTCGTCGTACACGGTGACGCCCGCTATGGGTTCGAGCGTGGAGACGTCGAGAACCTGCCCCGTGACCTTGGCGCGGGATGCGGAGCCCTTTCCGATCTCGTAAACCTTGTTCTGGTATTCGGCTATGGTGTTCTGCTCCCTGAGAAGCCTCAACATCTCGGCATTGGTGCGTTCGTCATCTATGGTGAAGTACCCTGCGGGCAGGGTGCTGAGGATTGCGTCCCCCTTGAAGTCCAGCTTCTTCTCCACGACCGGATAGTTCCCGGATAGGTATTCGGCCGCATCGGCCCTGCTGAACAGCTCCTCGGGAGAGGCCGGGTGGCGACGCAGCTCGGCCGCCCTGTTGCGCCTGACTTTAAGAGGTACGATCTCCCCGTCCTTCTCCCCGTAGAAAGTCTCCTCGAAATTGAAGTAGGTGAGAACCTCCGGACGGTAGTTGGGGTCTTCGTAACCGATTTCCGCACCGTTGTGGTCTCCCTCCCTCGTATAGAGCGTCTTGTGAACACGCCGGTAGACGATGCCCTTTCCGCCCGAAAGCACCTCATAGAAACCGTCGGGAACATTTCCCACTCCAAGGCGGCGCAGGTTCACGTAAACCCTGTCCCCTTTCGTGAAACAATAAACCTGACCGGCGTCCGGAGATATCGTCATACCCTCCTCGTCGGGCTTCACGAGCAGCTGATCGGACGCGGCGTCGATGTTCACGAACACTCCGGGATAGAGCTTGCCGTTGTAGAACACGTCTCCACGTTCGAAGCGGGGGCTGTCCCAGAAATAGTTGCCGTTGTAGGCGAACCTGTAGACGATGGACTTGCGGCCCCTGAAAAGGGAACTCTCCGACTGGCTCTGGGCGGCGAGGCCCGCAGAGACGAGCAGAAGCGCAAGCGCAGCTTTCAAAAAGGATTTCATCTTTGTATAAAACAGGGGCCGCATGTTATTCCCAACATCCGGCCCCATTATATTCTTGATTCAGGTTAGATCAGATTGTTCGCCTGAAGGAACGCGTTGATTGCAACGGCGGCGAACATCAGGCAGATGATTGCGGAAACGATGATTCCAATGCACTTTACGCGCTTGAACCAGGTCTGTCCGTTCCAACCGACGGTCTGGAACATACTCCAGAAACCGTGGGTGAGGTGGAGGAAGAGGAAGAAGAACCAGATGAGGTAGAGTGCGAGCGCCCACCATTTTCCGAAAGTGAAGTTCAGAAGAAGGTAGGGATCGTTCTCGTATGCTCCGATTCCGAACAGCTCGGGAAGCTGCATCTTCGCCCAGAAGCCGGTAAGGTGGTATCCGATGAAGCCGATTATCACGATGCCGAGCACGAACATATTCTTCGCAGACCATCCGTCGGCGGCAGCCTTGGACTTGACCGCATAACGCCTCACACCGCCGCGGGCGATGATATTGCTCAGGGTCAGCCAGCATCCGTAGAGGATGTGCACGAGGAAACCGAGGGCGAGGACGGGAACCATAATGCTGATCACGGGGGTGGACATGAAGTCGCAGCCCAGCTTGAACAGACCGTCCCCCTCACTGAAGAGCTCCGTATCGGGAGCTACGCTGCCATAGTTTCCGGTGAACGTGTCGATGATTGAAAAGGAATTGATTGTAACGTGGAGCAGGAGGAACACAATGAGGAACGCGCCGCTCACGGCCTGAATGAATTTCTTTCCGATGGATGAGTTGAATATGAACATTGTTGTAAAATTTAATCCTTAAAGCGTGCAAATATAATCCTAATCTTGCAAGTTTCATAATATTTTGGCAACTTTGTTCCGCTTAACCAATCTCAAGGAACATGTATAAAAGAGCACTTCTGAAGCTTAGTGGAGAGAGTCTTGGAGGCCCTGCAGGCAAAGGCCTGGACGAGGCCAGTCTCAAGTCGTTCGCGGATGAAATAGCGCTGGCGGTCAACGCCGGTTTCCAGATTGCCATCGTCAACGGCGGCGGCAACATCTTCCGCGGCATCCAGGGAATGGGCAAAGGGTATGACCGCGTCCTGGGAGACAGGATGGGAATGCTCGCCACCATCATCAATTCGCTGGCGCTCTGCTCCGCACTCCGGAGCACCGGCATACGCGCCGAGGTGTTCTCCGCAGTTCCAGTAGGCTCCATCGCAAGGCCCTACGTGCGTGAAGACGCAATCAAGGTTCTCGAAGACGGCGGCGTGGCGCTCATCGCGGGCGGCACCGGCAACCCGTTCTTCACGACCGACTCGGGAGCCGCCCTGCGCGCCCTCGAAGTCAAGGCCGACGTGGTTCTGAAGGGCACCCGCGTGGACGGGGTCTACACTGCCGATCCCGAAAAGGACCCCACTGCGAAGAAATACGACGAGCTCACCTTCGACAAGTGCCTTATCGACCATCTCAAGGTTATGGACGCCACCGCCTTCGCCCTCTGCGAACAGGGCCCCATCCCGGTCATCGTGTTTGACATCAATGAAAAGGGAGCCGTCCTGGACATCCTCACCGGCAAGGGCAACGGCACACTGGTACACATTTAACAGCAACTATATGATTACTGAAAGAGCAAAAGAAATAATAAGCGGCTCCGAAACCAAGATGAAGAGCGCTTACGCCTTCCTCGAGGAGGATCTCAAGAGCTACCGCGTAGGAAAGGCCAACCCCGCCGTGTTCAACGGTGTGATGGTAAACTACTACGGTACGCCGACACCCCTTTCGCAGGTTGCGACGATTTCCGCTCCCGACGCGAAGACGCTGGCAATCCAGCCCTGGGAGAAAAGCCTGATAGGCGCCATCGAAAAGGCCATCATCGACGCCAACCTGGGGCTCACTCCCCAGAACAACGGGGAGATGATACGCTGCACCGTCCCCGCACTCACGGAAGAGCGCAGGAAGGAGCTTATCAAGAAAGCCAAGACTGCAGGCGAGAACGCCAAGATCGTGGTCCGCAACTCCCGTCGCGACGGCGTGGACCTTCTGAAGAAGGCGCAGAAGAACGAGGGCCTCTCCGAAGATGTCGAAAAGGAGGCCGAGGAAGAGACGCAGAAGCTCACCGACCGCTACATCAAGAGCATCGACGACCTCGTTGCAACGAAGGAAAAGGAAATAATGACGGTATAATCTATACCAGATCAGCTATGATGGAGTCCGACTTGAACCAGTCGGACTCTTTTATTTTTACCGTACGTCCGTCTATCTCGACCCCGATGTCGCGACGAAGCCCCAGCATGACGGTTTCTTCCCGTATCTCTTCGGCGCCGAGCGTTTCTCCGGAAGAAGTCCAGTCCGAAAGGTCTTTGGAATTCCAGCTGCGACGCTCCACCCCGTCACGCCTGCTCAGCGAGTGGGCGCCGGGGCCCAGTCCGACATAAGGTTCCCTGGACCAGTAGGCGGAGTTGTGGACGGCTTCGTGGCCCGGAAGGGCCCAGTTTGAAATCTCGTAATGATGGTAGCCGGCCTCGGAAAGCAGGGAGCATATCATCGCGTACTGGTCGGCACATTCATCTTCCCCGCATTCCTCGTAGCGCCCCGCCTCCAGCAGTCGGGCAAGGTCGCTGCCCTCTTCTATCCCCAGCTGGTATGCGGAGATGTGGTCCGGGCGCAATTCGATGAACCCGCGCACCGTAGCCTCCACGCTCCTCCGGGGCACGCCCCCTATGCCGAAAATGAGGTCCAGGCTCACTGACGGGACGCCCCTTTCCCGGAGAAGGGCATAAGCCTTCCGCGCCCTGAGGGCGTCGTGACGTCTCCCCATCCATTTCAGCACGTCGTCATCCAGAGACTGCACGCCCATACTGATGCGGTTGACGCCAAGCTCCAGGAGGGAATTGACGTATCCGGCAGTCTGAATATCCTCCGGATTCGCCTCGAAGGTGAATTCCCGGTACGGACCGTCATTCACCGCCTCGACGATACGGCGTACGGCGTCAATGGGCAGCAGGGACGGGGTTCCTCCCCCTATGTATAGGGTTTTGAGCGTGCCGGAAGCGATCTCCGCACGGCGCGACTCCGCCTCCCTCTCGAGGGAAAGCAGGTACGGGCCGAACTCCGAACTGCGCTCCGAGTAGAAGTCGCAGTAGGTGCAGAACGTCTTGCAGAAAGGGACGTGGACGTAGACCATCGCCTAGCGGAGAAGGACCTCCGCGGTGCCGAGAAGCGCCTGCGTGGTATATGCCTCCACCGTGTATATTCCCTTCACGTATCCGGGAATGTTGTTGATGTAGATGCCCATCTCGACCTCGGCTCCCTGATAGTCGACCTCGCGCTCGGCAGTGCCTCCGAGGGTGACGCCTCCGACAGTGAAGCTGTGGTCCTTGCCGTCATTGAGAAGATTGCCGGAAGGATCGCACACCCTGACATAGACGGATACGGGACCGCGCTTTGCAATCTCGTTCTCCACAAGGCTCAGGGTCACCAGCATCCTCACGACACGGCTGCTGCGGTCGGTAACCTTGTCGTGCGAATCGTAGGCGGCAAGGCTCAGGCCGCGGGCTTTGAGAACTGCCCCGGCTGCAACCTGATCCTCGAGGCTGGCGACCTCCTTCGTGAGCTTCGCGTTGCGGCGACGGCTCTCAGCGGCATCTTTGCGGGCTGCTGCGGCATCGGCGGTAAGCCTCTGGTTGAGGGTGTTGAGGGAATCTATCTGGACTATGTAGCTCCTCATAATGGAGCGCAGTGTCCCCAATTCCTTCTCGTACTGACGCATCTTGGCGCGGTTGGTAGCCTCGGTCTTGCGAATGCGCTCCACCAGCTGGGCCACCTCCTCGCGGGAGGAATCCAGCTGGGAATTTATCATGTCATAATCGGAAGAGAGGGTCTCGTAATCGTTCTGGAGAGCCACTATCTGTTCGGTAAGGTTCTGCTTGTCTATCTTGAGGTCTTTCACGAGCAGAGCCTTGGATATCCAGACATAAGCGAGTATGGCGGCAAGCACGCAGGCTACCGCAATCAGTATCCACATCGTAACCACTTCGCCGGTCACATCGAGTACACCGAAAAGGGAAAACAGCACCTTGGATCCATCACCCATCGTCATCTCTCCTTTCAGTGTTGTTGTGTTTGGCTACTTTGACCAGTTTAAGGGTCAAGAACAGCGACGGAACGGTTACACCGACCGCGCCGCCGATCAGTAAGAGCGGCACATCCCATTGCATTTTTTGTGCAACAAGAAATACGGCGACAAGATAGGCGATGTTGATAAACTGACGCACAAAGGAGAAAGCGGCATACTGCCGTTCTTTTTTTGTCAACACATATTTTGCCGTAAAATATTCCACAATACACAAAATCAGCCCGCCAACAAACGCGACGGTCATCCACAGATATTTCGTCGTCAGCACCTCACTCGCCTGTTTTCTCAATTGCTCAATATAAATATAGCATTTTTCGCAATTTTGTCAATAAATCAATAAGTATTTTTACAAAAACAGTTGCAAAATATCGTGTTTTATTATACAATATAGGATGAGTTTTTATGAGGAGGGTTTTGCCGTGGGTTTTGTTTACCTTGATAACAGCTCGACGACATCGGTGCATCCGCAAGCGGCGCAAAAAGCCCTTGATATGATGATACGCGATTTCGGCAATCCCGGCTCTCTTCACCGGCTTGGATTTGAGGCGGAACGCGAGCTTGCCGCTGCACGCTCATCGGTCGGAGCGTTGCTCGGCGCAGACGCATCCACGCTCATTTTTACCTCCGGCGGAACAGAAGCAAACAATCTTGCTATTTTCGGCAGTGTGGCGGCTCATCCGCACGACGGAAAACATATCGTCACGACCGCCGTTGAACATTCCTCCGTCCGCGAGGCGGTCGATCAGCTGGAAAAGCAGGGATATGAGGTTACGCGTCTGTTGCCGGACGCTCACGGTGATGTTTCCGACGCGGCGATTGTGAATGCCTGCCGTCCCGATACGGCTTTGGTCGCGGTGATGCTGGTCAATAATGAAACCGGGGCGCGATTTCGATTAGAGGACGCTGTGGAGGAAATACGTCAGCGCGCTCCGCACGCGCACATTCACGCCGACGCGGTACAAGCCGCGGGAAAAATCCCTTTACGTGCCGAACGATGGGGCTTTGATACGTTATCCGCCAGCGCTCACAAGATACACGGAGCAAAGGGGTGCGGTGTGCTGTATCTGCGCAAGGGCGTGCGGGTGTTGCCGCGCGTGATGGGCGGCAAGCAAGAAAAAGGGTTGCGCGGCGGTACCGAATGTACACCACTGATCGCCGCATTCGGTGTGGCGGCATCGCTTTTGCCGCCGTTTTCAGAGCAAAACGCGCACTATAGTACCCTGCGCCGGCGGTTGTTAGACGCGTTTCACAGTGACCCGCGTGTGGCGTTTCATCTGCCGCAGGACGGTGTACCGTATATTGTCAGCTTGTCTGTTCCGGGGCTACGCAGTGAGACGATGATCCACTTTTTGGCAGAGCGCGATGTTTATGTTTCCGGCGGCTCCGCCTGCTCCCGTGGCGCCAAAAGCGCGGTTTTGACCGCGATGGGTCTGTCGGACGGTGAGATCGACAGCGCCCTGCGCGTCAGTATGGATTTTGAGAATACAGTCGAGGACATAGACCGCTTTTCCGCGGCTTTGCGTGAAGCGATGAACAATTTGGCAAGGAAAGGATAAGAGTATGGCTGAGAATAACAATCCGCGCAGCAACGCGGATGAAATAACCAAATTATTATTGGAGATTGAACGCAAAAACGAGTCTGCGTCCAAGCCCGCTGCGACGGCTCCTGTGCCCAAGCCGGTCATTCAGCCGATCATTGAGGATAAGCCCGCTCCGGCGGCTCCTGTGCCCAAGCCGGTCATTCAGCCGATTATTGAGGATAAGCCCGCTCCGGCGGCTCCCGCGCCCAAGCCGGTCATTCAGCCGATTATTGAGGATAAGCCCGCTCCGGCGGCTCCAGCGCCCAAACATACAACAAAATCGGCGGAACACAAGCCGAGCGCTGAGCCGAATAAGAGCGATAGCTCTTTTGACATCAAACCAAAAGAGCAGAAATCTTCCCGTGGCTTCGGCAGCTTTTTCCGTTCTAATTTGATCCGAAGCACCGATAACGGCGGCGAGGTCGTGCGAAAGCTTATCTTTTGGTTTGCGCTGATTGTTTTGGTTATTTCCCTTTGTGTCGTGTTATATCAGGTGTGGCTTTTGCCGGAAATCAACCGTTCCCGATATAACAAAATTGAAGAAACCTTCTATGATAACCCCGATGATTCGTCGGTTTTTGCCGATGGTGGCAAGTATCCCGCGGGAATGTTGACACGCTTCAAGTCGCTATATGATGAAAACCCCGAGGTACGTGGCTGGATCTCGTTTCATGCGACCTCGAAAAATGATTTTCTCAATATTGAATATCCGATCGTTTACTCCGGTGATAATGAAAAATATCTCAAAACAGATTTCTTCGGCAACAATAACAAAAACGGAGCACTGTTCTTTGACGAACGCACCGAGATAACCGCGAATAAGAACAGTAAAGTTCTGATTGTGTACGGTCATAATATGGCAAGCGGGCAAATGTTTGCGGGTCTTAATAAGTTTATCGGGCCTGCTTATAACGCTCGTGCCGCCTATCGCATCTATCTTGATACTTTGTATGAACGGCGCACCTATCTTGTTTTCGCGGCGATCCTGACGGATGAAAACGCCGAAAACAAGTATTATTTCAACAGCCGTCAGACAGATTTTGCATCCGATGAGGATTTCCTGCGGTATATTGATGAGGTCAAGACGCGATCCATGTTCCATTATCCGCTGGAGATCGGCGCCGATGATGAGATCCTTGTCCTTTCCACCTGCACCGCGCCAAGCTCTGCCAAGATCGACAACGGCAGACTGGTCGTGTATGCCGTCAAAGCATCGCAGGAGGTCATTGAGCCGTTTAATGCTACCGGCATTATCAAAAATGATGATGCGCTGATGCCGTATAACTGGTATGTTTCGCAGGATATGAAGATACCCTCCTATTATTCCGGTGGCGCGCAGAGCGTGATTTCGACGAAAAGCAAATCGACGGCCATTTCCGCTACTACCGTTGCAAAAAAGACGGATGTCATAACAACGACAGCACAAACGACGATAGCGGCGAAGAAAACAACCGTCAAAGCGACCAAGGCTGTTGTGGCAAAGAAAACCGTCAAACCGATTGCCAAAACGACAGCGAAACCCATAGCGAAAACGACCGCAAAGAAAACGGCTGCTCCGACGCTGAAGCCGACACAGAGGCCTACTGCGGCCCCCACTGTCGCAGAAGAAAGTGAAGAATAATATGCCAAACGAAGTATTGCTCATCAAAAACGGTGAGATTGCCCTTAAGGGTCTTAACCGCCGTCATTTTGAGGAAGCGCTGATGCGCAATCTGCGCTACCGCCTTCATAAGGCGGGGGAGTTTTCGGTGCGCTGTGCGCAATCCACGATTTATATTGAGCCGAAAAACGAGGATGCCGACCTTGACGACGCCGCCGAAGCGGTCTCTCGCGTTTTCGGTATTTCCGCCTATTCACGCGCGCGTGTGTCTCCTAAAGATCTTGCTGTCATTCAAGAGCAGACGGTCGATTTTCTGGGAAAGCGCTTGCGGCAGATCAAGACCTTCAAGGTGGAGTCCAAGCGATCTGACAAGCAGTTCCCCTTGACATCCCCGGAGATCAGCCGCGAGGTCGGCGCGTACATTTTAGAGCATTTTCCGCATCTCAAGGTTGATGTTCACGAGCCGAATATGCAGATCATTGTGGAGGTACGGGATTTTGGCGCGTACATTCACGCCGATCAGTTGCCCGGTGCGGGGGGTATGCCGGTCGGCACCGGCGGCAAGTGTGCCGTGCTGATCTCCGGCGGCATTGATTCCCCGGTGGCGGCATATATGATGGCAAAGCGCGGCATTCGTCTGACGGCGATTCATTTTGCATCGCCGCCGTATACCAGCGAGCGCGCGGAGCAAAAGGTGGTCGATCTGTTGGATCGGGTAGGGCGTTATGCCGGGCATATGGATATGTTTATTGTTCCTTTTGCTCATATTCAGGAAGCGATCCGGGATAATTGCCCGGAGGAATATTTTACATTAATTATGCGGCGGTTTATGATGCGATTGGCACAGATCATCGCGCGTCGGGAGGAATGTGGCGCGCTGATCACCGGTGAAAGCGTCGGGCAGGTGGCAAGTCAGACCGTCCCGGCGATCGCCGTGACCGATGCTTTGGCTACGATGCCGGTTTTCCGTCCGCTCATCGGGATGGACAAAGAGGAGATCGTTCGTATCGCCCGCAAAATTGATACCTTTGAGCTGTCGATTTTGCCGTTTGAGGACTGTTGTACCGTATTCACGCCGCGCCACCCCGATACCCGCCCGAAGCTACGCAAGGTCGAGGAAGCGGAGGCAAAGCTGGATATTGACGCGCTGGTGAATGAGGCGCTGACGGGGGTTCGTACCCGGCAGATATAAGGAGATGACGAAATGACCCAACAGACGGATGTGGCTGAAGCGGTCGCTTTGCTCAAGGAGCGCGGTATGACGGTCGCGGTCGCGGAGTCATTGACCGGCGGGATGGTTGCATCCCGCATCGTGGACGTTCCCGGAGCCTCTGCCGTATTCGGAACCGGGGTCGTTTCGTATCAAAACACGTGTAAGATGAAACTGCTTGGCGTATCGGAGGACACGCTCCGCAACCTCGGTGCTGTCAGCCGGGAAACGGCATTGCAGATGGCGACGGGAGTGCGCCGTCTTGCCGGAGCGACTGTCGGCATCAGCACGACCGGGGAGGCCGGGCCCGACGCGGCGGAAAAGCCGGTCGGCACCGTTTTTGTGGCGTTGACCGACGGCAAGCGGGAAATCGTGCGAAAGCTTCTGCTGTCATCTCCCGGATGCGATCGGGCAGAGATCCGACGGCGTGCGGCTGATGCGGCTTTGACATTGCTGTGCGACTATCTGCACGGCGAGAAAGCGAGCAAAACAGTATGATTATTATGGGGATCGACCCCGGCTATGCGATCATTGGCTGGGGCATCATCCGTTATGAACGCGGACGGTTCATCCCGGTCGATTTCGGCGCGATCACGACCCCTGCCGGGATGAACTTTAACCGCCGTCTGGAGATCATCTATGATGATCTGTCGGCATTGCTGGCGAAATACCGGCCCGATGCTGTCGCGGTGGAAAAGCTGTATTTTCAAAACAACCAAAAGACCGCCATTGATGTGGCGCAGGCGCGCGGCGTGACGATGCTGGCGATCCATAAAAGCGGCACGCCGGTATATGAGTATACGCCATTACAGGTAAAATCCGCCGTCACCGGCTTCGGTCAGGCGCATAAGCCGCAGGTGATGGAAATGACTCGCCGTCTGTTGCGTCTCACCGAGGTGCCGAAGCCGGACGATACCGCCGATGCGCTGGCGATAGCGATCTGTCACGCCCAGTACGGCGGTACGGCGCTGAAGCTGTCATTGAATACATAAGCGGAGGTACATAGCTATGATCTACAGCGTAAAAGGGGAGCTGACCCATCTTGATACCCGCTTGGCGGTGATCTCCTGCGGCGGAATCGGCTTTGGGTGTCAGATCACGCTCAATACCGCGCGGCAGATGCCGTCGGTCGGGCAGGAGGCCATGCTGTATACCATTATGAATGTGCGGGAGGATGCCGTGGAGCTATTCGGCTTTGCCGATCAAAACGAGCTTGCCTGTTTTAAGCAGTTGACGGCGGTATCCGGTGTCGGCCCGAAGGTCGGGCTGTCTATTTTATCCGAGCTTTCCCCGGAGAAGGTCGCGCTGGCGGTCGCGTCGGGCGATTACCGTGCGCTTACCAAGGCATCGGGGGTCGGGCCGAAGCTCGCCCAGCGGGTCGTGCTGGAGCTGAAAGACAAGGTAAACGGGCTGGCTACCTCCGGCGGAGAGATCGACCTGTCGGTCGGGTTATCGGTATCGGCTTCCGCCAACGCTTCGCAGGCGGTGGACGCGCTGACGGTGCTCGGCTTCTCGGCAGGAGAGGCAAGCGCCGCTGTCGGCAAGCTGGACAGTGCTTTACCGGTGGAAACACTGGTGCGGGAGGCGCTCAAGCTGTTGGCGCGCCGTAGCTGATATGAAATACGATGTTGTGATCGTCGGAGGCGGCGCGACGGGATTGGCGGCGGCGACCTTCCTCGGTCGAATGATGAAAGACAAATCGGTGCTGGTACTGGAAAGATCCGATCGCGTCGGCAAAAAGCTGTTGGCGACCGGCAACGGTACCTGCAATTTGTCCAATATCCACGCTATAGACGGGCATTATCACGGTGATCCGGCATTTGCCGATGCCGTGATCTCATCGTTTTCGCCATCGCATACCGTGGACTTTTTCACCTCGGTCGGAGTGGATTGCCAGATCCGAGCGGACGGTAAGGTCTATCCGCGCTCCGAGCAGGCGACGGCGGTACTGGACGCTTTGCGGCTGGATGCGGCGGCAAACGGGGTAATGACCCGTTGCGGTGTCAAGGTAAATGAGATCAAAAAAATGCCCGACGGCTGGGCGGTCATATCGGAGTATGAAACGGTCGATTGTCGTTGTGTGCTGATTTGCACCGGCGGTATGGCGGCACCCGCGTTGGGCGGTAGCGCGGACGGCTATCGTCTGCTGACCTCCCTCGGGTGCGAAAAAACGTCGCTGTTTCCGTCCATCGTGCAGATCCGCACCGATACCTCGTTTGTACGTGCCGTCAAGGGCATCCGTGTGGGTGCCGCAGTGACGATGCTACTCGACGGCAGGAGAGAAGCCTGTGAAACGGGGGAAGTACTTTTTACCGATTATGGGCTTTCCGGGCCTGCCGTTATGCAAATATCGCGTGTCGCCGCCAACTGGGAGCGAAGTAAAAAAGGTACGCTTTCCGTGGCTCTTGATCTGCTCCCGGATTGGGATGCCGAGCGTCTGACTTCTCGGATCGCCGAGCGTGCCGCTCTGCCAGGCAGAACGCTGGAGGATCTGCTGACCGGCTTACTGCACAAACGGGTCGGGCAAACGGTGTTGCGTGTCACGGGCGTTTTGCCGCTCACCCGTGCGGTGACCGATCTGCGGCGGGAGGAAATCGCCCGTATCGCCGCCACGATAAAATGCTGGCAGATCCCCGTCACGGGGACACAGGGCTTCGGCGGCGCGCAGGTCACGGCGGGCGGGATAGATACCGCCGCGTTTGACCCCGCTACGATGGAGCATCGCCGGTTGCGCGGATTGTATGTTGCCGGGGAAATGCTCAATGTGGACGGGGATTGTGGCGGGTACAATCTGCAATTTGCGTGGAGCAGTGCCTATGTCGCGGCGCGTGCTATCACCGCAAACATACAATAAGAGGTGTTCGTTATGCCGTTTTCCGTTGACCACGATTATCATATCCACTCCTATCGCTCGCTTTGCTCGGAAGACCCGGAGCAAAACACGCAGAGGATTTTACAGTATGCGGTCGATAACGGGTTTTCCAATATTTGTCTGACCGATCATTTTTGGGATGAGCGTTGCGGTGTGCCGGATGATCTTTTCTACCGTGTGCAGAATTATCCGTATCTGGCAACGCTCACGCCTCTGCCGCAGGTACCGGGTGTACGCTTTCATTTCGGCTGTGAGACCGATATGGATAAAAACGGCGTTTTGGGATTATCCAGGGAGCGGATGGACGCGTTTGAGTTCATTATCATTCCGACGACCCATCTGCATATGCTGAATGTCACGATCAGCGAACGCGACTGGGGCTCTCTCGCACGCCGCCGGGCGATATATATTGAGCGGCTGAATAAGGTGTTGGATATGGATTTGCCGTTTCAAAAGGTCGGCATCGCACACCTGACCTGCTCGCTTGCCGCGCCGCTATCGCCGAAAGACCACATTAAGCTATTTTCCGATATTTCCGATGATGAATATAAGCGTCTCTTTTCTCGCATTGCCGAAAAAGGGTGCGGCGTGGAGCTCAATTTCAACGATCTTGCCTACGATGCGGACGAGCTGGAGATCATCCTGCGCCCGTATCGGCTGGCGAAGGATATGGGGTGTCGCTTCTATTTCGGGAGCGACGCGCATCATCCACACGAGCTGGACAGCGCAAAAAAGCAGTTTGACCGTCAGGTCAAACTGCTTGGGCTGGAAGAAAAAGACCGTTTCAATCCCTTCCGATAAGCGCATTTACCACCGTTTGCGCCAGTAACAGCCCGGCGGCAGGGGGGACGAACGCATTCGAGCCGGGGATCGCACGGCGACCGGGCGGCAATCCGTCGCCGTCCTGCGGCGGCTGTGCTTCGGTCGGCTCCTCCGGCGACCAAACGACCGTCAGTCGGTCGATGCCGCGTTTTTTCAGCTCCTTGCGCATGATCCGCGCCAGCGGACAAGTGCTGGTTTCATATATGTCCGACACCAGCAACGCGGTCAGGTCTTGTTTGTTGCCGGTGCCCATACAGCTGACGATGGGAACACCGTATCGACGCGCCGTTTCGATCAGTAACAGCTTGGCAGTCACGGTATCCACTGCGTCGATGATGTAGTCGTATGCGGTATAATCAAATGTTACCGCCGTGTGTGCATCAAAAAAGCGGGCGTGCGCCGTTACCCGACATTCCGGGTTAATATCCCGCACCCGCGCGGCGGCAACCTCCGCTTTGCTCCGACCGACGGTGCTTGTCAGCGCAAAAAGCTGGCGGTTGATATTGGTGACGCTGACGGTATCGTGGTCAATGAGGTCGATCGCACCGATGCCGGAGCGCGCCAGCGCCTCGGCGGCGTATCCGCCGACCCCACCGAGCCCGAATACGGCAACGCGGCAGGTATGCAGTTTTTCAATCGCCGCGTCGCCATACAGCAATGCGGCACGGGAAAACCGGTCATTCATACCGTTTCCTCCTTGTGTGGATGTTTAAATCAGTATATCATACGGTTTTGCGCTTTGCAATCCGGAAATCATAAAAAAGGGGAGTTCTCCTATGCGTATCGTTATCAAGGTCGGTACCTCGACACTGGCTCACGCGACGGGTCTGCTGAATATCCGCCGCATCGAAAAGCTGTGCGAGGTGTTGAGCGATCTGAAAAATGCCGGGAACGAGGTCATCCTGGTGTCCTCCGGCGCAATCGGTCTCGGCGCAGGCAAGCTGTCGCTGAAAGAGCGCCCGTCGGATATACCGACCAAGCAAGCCGCCGCCGCTGTCGGTCAATGCGAGCTGATGTATTTTTACGATCGGCTTTTTACCGAGCACAATCACACCGTCGCGCAGATATTGCTGACCGGGGATGATGTGCAGGATGATGAGCGGCGGAGCAATTTCCAAAATACGCTGTTCCG